>JAHBAL020000265.1 GCA_018500105.2 Anaerolineae bacterium | reverse complement strand
AGATGTGTATAATAGACAGGGGTGGCGGTTGGGCCAATAGGCGTTGCGGTTGGGGTATTGGTCTTGGTCGGCGTTGCCGTTGGGCCAACGGGCGTCATGGTTGGGGTGGCGGTTGGCACGACAGGCGTGTTGGTGGGGGTTGGCGTTGGGGCGTTGCCGCCCATCGTCACACAGAAATCATCGGCAAACAGATTGCCACTCGTGCCTTGTTTCCAACCCCACACCAAGGCATAGGCTGCATTTGCTGGGGCTTGAATATTGGTCATTTGATACTCGGTATACCCCAAGGCGGTCACTTGCACCACAGCGCCAGCGTTTGGCAACTGCGAGGTTTGTGACGAATCGAAGAACGACAAGCCCAAGCTTGCACCTACGTTCGCATTCGATACTTTGCTCCAGCCCTTGAGGGTTAGCACATCGCCCGGTTTGACCGCGACAAATTGACCAAAGCCACCTTGGCCTGTGCCGACGATGCCAGCGGTTGCGCCGCTGCGGCGGTCGGTGCTGGTGCTTAGGTTGCCAGCATTGGCCCAGCCAGTTAGCCCTTCAAACCCGCCATTCACCAGCAAGTTTGCCACACAAGCGTTGGCGATTGGTGTTGGTGTGAAGGTTGGGGTGGCGGTTGGCCCAGCTTGCTGGCGATTGCCAAACGCGACGTTTTGCGTTTGGCCCGACAACAGGCTGAATGAGAAGCATGGGTCACTGTTGTAAATGAAGAAGTTGCCGGGGAAGGTGTTTGTCCAGCCCGCTTGCACCGTTTCACACACAAAATAGTTGCCCACCGCGAGATTCGAGAAGGTGGCAAGCCCAGAGGCATTGGTTGACAACGTGTTGAGCAGTTGCCCAGTGGGTGGGTTTGCATTGGTCTGCGAATATAGCTTGATGCTCCAGCCCGCTTGCACTGGCTCGCCCACATCTTGGCTGGTGTTGCCGTTTGCATCATTGAATGCCTTGGCAACGATATTGCCCGGTGGCAATGCAGTTGGGGTGCGGGTTGGGGTGGCGGTTGGGCCAACGGGCGTGTTGGTTGCCGTCGCCGTTGGTGTGCGGGTGGCGGTTGGCCCCACCGGCGTGTTGGTTGGCGTGGCCGTTGGCACAGTTCCGCCTGCGGTCAAGCATACGTCGTCCACATACAGATGGTTGGTGTTGGCATCTTTCCAAGCCCATACCAACACATAGGCGGCTCCGGCGGGAACCGTGCTGTTGGCAATCGTGTATTCGGCATAGGTGCTGGTCAGAATGCTGATTGGCGCAGGCGAACCACTAACTTGGCTGCTGCGTGCGGCATCGTAATAGGTTAACCCCAAGTTGGCAGAGGTTGCGGTCTTTTTGCCCCAAGCCTTGAGCGTAAGCACTTGGCCGGGTGTGACAGCGACCCATTGGCCGGTGCCGCCTTGGCCTGCGCCAATGCTGAGGGCGCGGCTTCCGCTGCGGAAATCGGTGCTGATGACGGCGGCATTGCCCGCATTTTCCCAAGGCGCGAGTGTGCCAGTTTCAAAACCGGGGTTACCGATCAGGTTGGCATTGCACACAAAAGTGCCGGGGGTGTTGGTGGCTGTGGGCGGCAGATTGGTTGGGGTGCGTGTTGGTGTCGCGGTTGATGTGGCAGTCGGTGGCACGCCAGTTGGGGTGCGGGTAGCAGTTGCGGTCGCAGTCGGTGGCACGCCGGTGGGTGTGCGGGTGGCGGTGGGTGGCACGCCGGTGGCGGTCGGGGTGGCGGTATTGGCGCTGCCAGCCACCAAACCAAAATCAATGGTCAGATCGCCGTTTGCGTCGTCGCCATCGGTGGTGGATTCGTTATTGGCCTTTAGCTCAATGAGCGGGCTGGTGATGCGTGTGCCGCAGCCGCCCGGTTGGTCGCCGTTGTTGTCGCTGTTAATGCGGTTGTCGAGCAACACGCGCGGCGTGGTGCTGCATGGATAAGCGGCAGGCGGGTTGGGAATTGAGATGCGGTATTTGCCTTCGCGTTGGTTGGTAAAGGTATAAAACCCATCGGTATTGGTGCTGCCCACGCCCCAAGGCGTGCCGCCGACTGGGTCGTTTTCGCGATAAAGCTCAATGGTCAAGCCGACTGGGCCAAATTCACCCAAATCGCGCAGGCCGTTGCCGTTGGTGTCAATAAACACGAGGTCGCCGATGCGCAACAGTTCATACAAACCGATGTCAATCGTGAGGTTGGCTTGGTTATCGGGAATATTCCCGTCGCTGGGGCCTTGGTCAAATTCGTTGAGTGGCTGCGAGCCGGGGCCAACATTGACGCCCAAGGTGCGCACAAACCAGTGATTATTGTAAAACTTGACCGTGACGCCAACGTTGTCAACGCCGTTATTATCATCATCGGCGGGGTTGTTGATCGGGCTGCCGCCATTGATTGTGCTGACCCACGCATAGCTCGGCATTTCGACCTCGACGATGTAACGCCCCGCGTCTAGCCCATCGAAACGATAGTAGCCATTGACACCGGTGCGCAATGACGCGACTGGCGAGCCTTGCACTTGGTCAATTTCATCATCATTGTTGTTGTCGGTGTAAAGATTGACGAGAACGTTATAGTAGCCGGTCTCGGTCCTGTCTCTTATACACATCTGACGCTGCCTACGAAG
>JAHBAL020000480.1 GCA_018500105.2 Anaerolineae bacterium | reverse complement strand
TCCCTACCCCCGGCCCGATGATCCCGCCGATGCCAGCCATTTTGCTCACGGTAAATGGCTTGGCGGGCGAGCCAGACGAAATTTCAGTCTTGTGGACCTTCGTGCTGAACGGGCATCCAGCCCAAATTGGCGTCAGCGCCGAACACGAGCATCGGGCGTTGAAACTGATCGAAACGCACGGCGAATTTGTGCTGAATGTGCCGGTCGCCAGCATGGTTGTGCCCTTCGACAAAGTAGACATGAATTCGTCTAAAGTGGGCGACAAATTTGCCTTGTCGGGCCTCACACGCGGGCAGGCGCGGCTGATCAACGCGCCCACCATCGCCGAGTCACCCATTCAGCTCGAATGCCGCGTGTTCAACCGCATCGAATTGCCGCCCAAACGGATGGTATTTTTTGCCGATGTGCTCGCCACCTACGTCACCGATGGCGCATGTGACCCGCACGGGCGTTTGATCGTGCCTGCCGTGCCGTTTTTCGGCATGACCGCCGGTAGCGGCGAGTTTTACACTGTCGGGCAGCGCATCGGGCAAATTGGGCAATCGGTGGGCCGCACCGATATCCGATATTAACATTGCCCTAGCCGAATGGGTAAAAATGTCTAGTCGTTCGGGGCATGTGTTTGCCGCGCAAGCTGGTTATGCTGTGATCAATCCCTCGATCTCAAAGCTCGATCTCAAAACTCGATCTCAAAGAAGGTTTATTATGATGAAGAAAGAAACAGGACTATGGATTGATCATAAACACGCCGTTGTGGTATTGCAAGAACATGCGCCGCATCCACACGCCGAGGTTTTTACCCAAGTCAAGCATATCGCATCAAATACCGATTCGCACCCGCGTTTTAAGGGCAATGCCGCTGGTGACACCGAAGAAGATATTCGTGACCGCAAGTATGCCAACCAGCTCAATAAATTTTACGACGAGGTGATTGATGCGCTGAAAAGCTCCCCCGTCATTTATGTGTGCGGCCCCGGTGAAGCCAAACTTGAATTGGTGAAACGTCTGGCGCATCATCGCCTAGCCGATCGCGTGGTGGGCGTTGAAGCAGCTGATAAGCTGACCGAGCCTCAGGTGGTGGCACAGGTGCACAAATTCTTCTCGAAAGAGGTTTTGCATTAATGAACCCAAACGAATAAACGCCCGCCGTCATGATATCGCCAGCCTAAGGCTGTTCAAAAGTCGCCTCGTCATTCCCTCGAAAGAGGGAATCCATAACGCGACAGGCACAAATCGAGTGGGTTGCGCCATTTTTTACGGGCCTCGTTATGGATCTCCGCGTTCGCGGAGATGACGTATTAAGTGCAATGCTAACTTTTGAACAGCCTTGATCGCCAGCCTCAAATGAGACTGGCGATATCATGATGGGGCACTATATTAATATGACAAACGCATCAATTAGCGCCTATGGGCCAGCCCGCGCCACCGTTGCAGGTGCGCCGCTGGCCGCCGAAGAATTGCAAAAAATGCATCGTTATTGGCAGGCCGCCTGTTATTTGGCGGCGGGCATGATGTATTTGCGCGACAACCCACTTTTGCGCGAGCCGCTCACCGAACAGCATATCAAACAGCGCCTGCTCGGTCACTGGGGATCAAGCCCCGGCCAAGCCTTCATTTGGGTGCACCTCAACCGTATCATCAAAAAATACGACCTCGACATGATCTATTTGTCTGGCCCCGGTCACGGCGTGCCGGGCGTGTTGGGTCCGGTTTACCTTGAGAGCACATATTCCGAAATTTACCCCGATAAAAGCGAAGATGTGCTCGGCTTGATCAAGTTTTTTAAGCAATTTTCGTTCCCCGGCGGCATTGGCAGCCATTGCACCCCAGAGACGCCCGGCTCAATTCACGAAGGCGGCGAATTGGGTTACAGCCTGTCACACGGATTTGGCACTGTGTTCGACAACCCCGATCTGATTAGCGCGGTGGTGGTGGGCGATGGCGAGGCCGAAACTGGCCCGCTGGCAACCGCATGGCACTCGAACAAATTCCTCAACCCAGCGCGTGATGGCGCAGTGTTGCCGATTTTGCACCTCAACGGCTACAAAATCAACAACCCGACCATTTTGGCTCGCATCAGCCACGAAGATTTGACAAATTTGTTCCTCGGCTATGGCTATCAGCCGTATTTTGTCGAGGGGTCTGAGCCGGAAAGTATGCACCAAGCGATGGCGGCGACGCTCGACCGCTGCGTGGCCGATATTCGCCACATTCGGGCCGAGGCCCGCAACGGCGACAAAATCAGCCTGCCGCGCTACCCGATGATTATTTTGCGCACGCCCAAAGGCTGGACCGCGCCCGAAAAGGTGGATGGACGGAAAGTCGAAGGGTTTTGGCGCTCGCACCAAGTGCCGCTGTCGGGGATGCACAAAAACCCCGAACATCTGCGCATTTTGGAGCAATGGCTGCGCAGTTACCAGCCCGAAACCGCCTTCGATGCCAGCGGCAAACTTGTGCCAGAATTGCGGGCGCTTGCGCCGGTTGGCACACGCCGCATGAGCGCCAACCCGCACGCCAACGGCGGCGTCTTGCGCAAAGACCTCATCATGCCCGATTTCCGCCGTTACGGCATCGAGATCGGCAAACCCGGCCAAATTGAGGTGGAAAATACCAAACCGCTGGGTGTCTTTTTGCGCGATGTCATGCGCAATAATCCGACCAATTTTCGCGTGTTTGGCCCCGACGAAAACACATCCAACAAACTAAACGCTATTTATGAAGTGAGCAAAAAGTTTTGGCTGGCCGAATATTTTGAAGAAGATGCCGACGGCGGCGAACTATCGCCCAATGGCCGCGTGCTTGAAATGCTGAGCGAACACACGCTCGAAGGTTGGCTAGAAGGGTATTTGCTCACCGGACGACATGGCTTTTTCTCAACCTATGAGTCGTTTGTGCATGTCATTGACTCGATGTTTAACCAGCACGCCAAATGGCTCGACATCTGCAATCGCATCCCTTGGCGAGCCGATGTCGCCTCGCTCAATTGGCTCATCACCTCGACCGTGTGGCGACAAGACCACAACGGCTTCACACATCAAGACCCGGGCTTTTTGGATTTGGCGCTGAACAAGAGCGCCGATGTGGTGCGTATTTATTTGCCGCCCGATGTCAATTCGCTCTTGTCGGTCGCCGATCATTGCTTGCGCAGCAAAAATTTTGTCAATGTGATCGTGGCTGACAAACAATTGCATCTGCAATTTTTGAGCATGGAGGCCGCCGTTGAGCATTGCACCAAGGGCATCGGCATTTGGGATTGGGCCAGCAACGACCAAGGCGCAGAGCCAGATGTGGTCTTGGCAGCGGCGGGCGATATCCCGACGCTAGAAGCGTTGGCCGCCAATGCGCTATTGCGCCAAGCGTTTCCTGATCTCAAGATTCGCTTCATCAATGTGGTGGATTTGTTCAAGTTGCAGCCCAGCAGTGAGCACCCGCACGGCCTAAGCGACCGCGATTTCGACTCACTCTTTACACTCGACAAACCCATCATTTTCAATTTCCACGCTTACCCGCTGCTCATTCACCGCCTGACCTACCGCCGCACCAATCACGACAATTTGCATGTGCGCGGCTACAAAGAGAAGGGCAACATCAACACCCCGCTCGAATTGGCGATGAATAACGAAATTGACCGCTTCAGCCTTGCGATGGACGTGATTGACCGCGTGCCAAAACTGCGCGTCGCTGGTGCGCACGCCAAAGAAAAGTTCAAGAACGCTCAAATTCGCTGCCGCAACTACGCCTACGAATTCGGCGAAGACCCGCCCGATATCGTCAACTTTAGGTGGAATCACTAGAGGAGTGGAAAGTGGAAAGTGGAAAGTAGAAAGTGCTAAGTCCTAAGTCCTAAGTCCTAAGTAGTTGATAGTGCATAGTTGAGAGTTGAGAGTTTCGCCTGCCCACATTCAATCACTCAGGACTTAGCACTTTCCACTTTCCACTTTGCACTTTCCACTTTGCACTTTCCACTTTGCACTTTCCACTTTGCACTTTCCACTTTGCACTTTCCACTTCCTACTTCTTATGAACATTCTCGTGATGAACGCCGGGTCGAGCAGCCTGAAGTGCGGGCTGTATGTGAGTGGCGAGGCGAGGCCGTTGTGGCAGGCGCTGGTGGATTGGACGCATCGGGCCGGGGTGGCGGAGGTAAAGATCGAGGCGCTGGGCGCGGTGCGGCGCGAAGCCTTGCCGCTCGACGCGAATGATTTGCCGCAGGCACGAGCGCGAGTCATTGCGCACGTATTGCGCAGCCTATGGCACTGCGACAACAAGGTCATTGACGGGCCGCACGTTGTTGATCGTGTCGGGCATCGGGTGGTGCATGGCGGGCAAAGCTACCATCATCCGGTACGCATCACCTCGGCAGTCAAGGCCGACATTCAGCAACTGGCGAGCTTGGCCCCGGTGCACAACCCCGCCAATTTAGAAGGCATCGAAATCGCCGAGCAAGTGCTGGGCGGAGACATCCCACATATCGCCGTATTCGACACCGCCTTTCACAGCCAAATGCCGCCCGAAGCCGCGTTCTATGCGCTCCCGCGTGAATGGTCGGCGCATGGCATCCGGCGCTACGGTTTTCACGGCATCAGCCATCAATATTGTGCCCAACGGGTGGCGCAATTGTGGCAACGCAATTTGGCCGACCTACGGCTGATCACTTGCCACCTCGGCAATGGCTGCTCGTTGGCGGCCATCCGAGACGGGCACAGTATTGACACCACCATGGGCTTTACCCCACTCGACGGGCTGATGATGGGCACACGCTCGGGGAGCGTTGACCCCGGCATTCTCATTCACCTGCTGCGCGAGGGCCATACTGCCGAGCAACTCGACCGCGCCCTCAACAAGCAATCGGGGCTGCTCGGCGTGTCGGGCGTGGCCTCCGATTTTCGGGGGGTGCTGGCGGCAATGGCGGCGGGTGACGCCAACGCCAAGTTGGCAGTGGATATGTTCATCCATCGGCTGAACGCCGGCATCGGGGCGATGCTGATGGGTTTGGGCGGGCTAGATGCGCTGGTCTTCACCGCCGGCATCGGCGAAAATTCGGCCTTGGTGCGGGCGCAGGTGTGCGAGCAAATGACCTTTTTGGGCATCAAACTCAATGCCACCGCCAACCAATCCAACCCACTCGATGCCGACATTGCCAGCCCAGACTCAACCGTGCGCGTGTTCGTCATTCACACCCAAGAAGATTGGGCGATTGCGCAGGCATGTGGTCTGTAGGCATTGGCGCTAATCACCATTTTTGGCGGTCAAAATGACCCAATAGTTTTCATATTTGCTGTCGGGGTTAAACACATACCCCACCCCATATTCATCTTGCGCCAGCCAGCCCGGCGTCAGGCCCAATATTTGCGGGCGGTGGCGGCTAGAGGCGATTAGCGCTTGGAAGGCGGCATCGGCGGTATTGAAATCCGGCCCCGCCGCCAATGACTCGACATTGTTGGCCTCGTTACTGGTCAAATAATAAGAGGGCAACGGATAACCAGCGCGGCGCAAAAAGTAATTCATGCCAAAGCCATCGGGGTCAACGTGCCCATAATAACGGCGTTGCACCATATCATTGGCCTTGCGCATGGCTTGCGCCATCAAAATAGGGTTGCAACGAAAAACCGGACGCTTTTGCAATGCCTTGTCCGTCAGCAGCTTAATCATGGCTTGTTGCTGCACACTTTGGTTCACTGCCGAACATGGGTCGTTCGTGTTGGGCGTGCTGGTGGGTTTGCTTGGGGGGCGCGTTGGGTTAAATGTAAAAATGGCACCGAGAAACACCTCGCTGCCTTCTTTGGGGTTTGTCGGTTTGGCCGCCGCCCGCCATGATGACGTGAATACAGCAAATAGGCACAAAAACATGCCCAAAACTAAACGACCTTTAACAAAATGATGCAAGTGATTACGAAAATCCATCTCATCATGCATTATGAATAAAATTATGATAAAAAAATTAAAAAAATCCTTGCATCGGTTTTGCAATCTTCAATTAATTAATAATTGTCTTTTATGCAAAATAAAATCTTTTACACAATCTATATTTCAAGCCCATTACATTCTATTTTCAATAAAACAATAAAGGTATATTTTGTCAAGTTTTGTCGTTGCAAAGAGGCTGCAAACCGCATTAATCACCGTTTTTGGCAGTCAAAACCACCCAGTAATTTTCATAGGTGCTATTTGGCGAGTACGCATACCCCACCCCATACTCATCCTGCGCCAGCCAGCCGGACGACAGTCCCAAAATCTGTGAGCGGTGCTTGGGTGAATCGAGAAAGCCTTGAAATGGCGCGTCGGCCTGAATAAAATCAGGGCCTGCCGCCAGTGCTTCGACATGGTTGGCGTCTTTGTTGGTCAAATAATATGATGGCAGCGGATAACCAGCGCGGCGCAAAAAGTAATTCATGCCATAACCGTCAATATCCACATGCCCGTAGTAATTGCGCTCGATCATATCTTTGGCTTTACGCATGGCTTGTTCCATCAAAATGGGATTACAGCGAAAAACAGGGCGCATTTGTGGGGGTTGCGATGTGATCAATCGAATCATATCGCGTTGTTGTTGGCTTTGATTGGCACTATCGCAAAGGTCGTTCGGCTTGCCAACAACTGGGGTATTGGTCGCCGTTGGGGTGGCAGTAGGCCAAGGGGTGGCGGTGACAGTCGGGCGCAGGGTGGCGGTTTTAACCGAAGTCGCCGTCGGCTTCGGGTTCGGGGCGCTCGTTGCCGGTGGTCTTGGGCTACTCTACAAAATAAGTGACACGAACACAAGATGTTCATCGTTTTGACTGGCAGTAAACGTAACTGACGGGTCAGCAAAATACATCACCGCCAACATCGTCACTAGCAAAATCGTCTTTATCCGATACGCGGTCAATGATGTCAATACTGTATTGGTTTTCATCGTTGCTCTATGTGTGAAATTTTTGTATTTCCGTTTATACTCTCACAGTTCCTATTTTTTGTTGGTCACATGGCTAGTTGTTATAGATTCATCTGGGCCAAATAAAGCCTCATCAAAGCCTGATCGAATCTCATAAAACACAAAAAGACGGATCAGTGATCCGTCTTTTTGTGTTACTAAGTCAAAATTTACCTTAAATGAAGATAATTTGCGCCCCGTCGGTCATGTCCATGAAATCGCCCGCAGTGACAATGTCAATCACGCCATCCACAAAATCTTCTTTCTTCAGGCCCATCATGTCCACTGACATCTTGCACGCATACAGTTTGGCCCCGCCATCAACCAGCATTTGCAAATATTCGCCGACGGGCGGCACACCCAACTCGGCCATTTTGTCCTTCATCAGCTTGGTGGCAAAGGCGGTCATACCCGGCAACGCGCCGAGCAAATTGGGAATACCGGCATTATCCATGCCTTTCACGCCCATCATGCTCAGTTTCATGGCGGTGTTTGCCACTGGCGCAATTTGCAAATGGTCTTGTCGGGTCTTGCGAATCATATCCATGCCCCAAAATGTGAAGAAAATCGTCACATCAATCCCATTGCCCAGCGCCGCCCAGCCCATCACCAAGGCCGGATACGCCATGTCCAGATCACCTTTCGAACAAATAAACGCAACTTTTCGAGTGTCGTCACTCATGATATCGTCTCCTTGACCCTAGCCTTGCCAAGATCACTGATTGGACGCGCCTAAACGCAGCCCTCTGGCTTGCCCAGCCCCGAAATACGCGCCACTTTTTTGGCTGGCCCCTTGGGAAACAAGGCAAACATCTCTTTGGTAGATAGCCCCGTCACGGTAGTGATGCGGCGCAAGGTCGGCGATTTGCCATTGCCACCCGCATCGCCGCGACAAAAATCAATCACTTTCCAGTGCGATGCCGAAAGATCGGCTAAGCCTTCTTCCTTGGCAATCGCCGTTGCGATCTCGCGGGTCCATTCACTGGGGTTGGTCATGAACCCCTCATCGTTGACCTGAACGGTCTTGCCTGCAATTGTTTTGGTTGTCATTTCAAATACTCCTGTAAAAAATTAATGTTTCACTTCGCCTTGCCCGCCGATGCTGCTGAGCACCCGCAAGGTCTGGGCCAAACCGCGCCGCACGTGCGGGTCGCGCATTTGCCCCAACAATGCCCGATACGAAATGTCCACCGGCGCATCGCTGTCTTTTTCGACCTCGGCCACCGTGTTGCGCAAAAATTGCATCACTTCGGGCTGCGTCATATCTTTGATGGTGCGCAAAATCAACACAATGTTGTCGCCCAACTGCCGAATTTCATCGGGGCTAAACGCGCCGACAATGTTGTCGAGAATGTAAAGCCCGCCCTGCGCAGCCCGAAAATAGCCCTTGCGCTCGGCTTGGCTCAACATCGTCTCGGCCTTGTCATACACGCCTTTCACAATCGGCCCCGACACTTCGAGCAAATCATTCACGCCGTCCAATTGATCGAGCACACGCTCAAAATCGGGGGCATGACGCAGCAGCTTTTTGAGCAGCCGCGCCAGTGTGGGCAAATCAAGATCGCCTTGAATCGTTTGCAAATGATCGCTGCTCAGGCGCATCAAGTCATTGGCAATCGGCATCGCATCACGCACCAATTCGTCGCGGGCCTGCCGCGCCAATTCGGCTTGCTTGACTTGCTCGGTCAAATATTGCACCTGCGCCGTCAGCGCATCGAGCTTGTGGTTGAGCGCTAAAATCGCCTGTTCCATGATTGCCCTCGCTTATAACCACTTGCCAGCCATACTCATTTGGGCGGGCAATGGCAACGCTTTGCCCTTGAGCAAAATATGCCAATACATCCACTTAAACATGAGCTTGCCCCAATGGTTGGCCTCCGATTCTTCGAGCAACGTAAACGGCCCCACCCCCGGCAATGGGTAACGCCCCGGCAATGGCTCGGTGTCATAATTGAAATCAATCAACAAGCCCTTGCCAAAACCCGATTCGATAAAGCAATTGGCGTGGCCGTCAAATAGCGGTTTGAGCGCCTGCCCTTCGGTATAGCGCACAAAATTTTCGCCAAAGGTCTCGATGGCAAAATGTGCCACCGAACCGGCCTTCGAGGCCGGAACCGCCGCCGCGTCGCCCAAGGCGAACACATTGGCAAAGCGAGTGGACAAGAAGGTATGCTTGTCTACCGGCACAAAATTCAGCTCGTCGCCCAAACCCGCCGCGCCCACCACCTGTCTCTTATACACATCT
>JAHBAL020000179.1 GCA_018500105.2 Anaerolineae bacterium | reverse complement strand
GGCAACAAGTTTGGCATTATGGAGCATTACGCCCGCGCACTCGAAGCGTGCAAGAATGCGAACCTAAAAGTCAATGTGGAGTGGCTCGCGGGGGCTGACCTCACCGCCAAAGAGAATGCCTCGATGTCAGCGGGCACATCGCCCTACGACATCATTCAACCGCCCGATAGCCGCTTTGTCGAGTATGCCGCCAAGGGTTGGTTGCATGACCTAACCCCGCTCGTGAGCAAATACAAAGATCAATACAAACTCGGTGATATTCCAGATCCAATTTGGGCAGCCGCCAGCTACAATGGCAAAATTTACGGTGTGCCTTTGCTTCAAAATATGCAAATTTTGTATTACCGCAAAGACATTTTCGACGACTTGAAACTCAAGCCGCCCACCACCTATGATGAGTTGATGGATGTGAGCAAGAAGATCATGGAATCGAAGAAGACGCCCTACGCCTACGCAGCCGTGTGGAAGAAGGGTGGCGACTTCTCGTCAGAGTTTGGCAACTGGCTTCAGGCCTATGATGGCGAATGGTTTGACAAGGATGCTAAGCCAACGTTTAACAGCGACAAGGGCGTTGCGGCGGCCAAGAAAATGGCCGAAATGTTGCAATATATGCCGCCTGACACGATGAATATGGACACCAACGGCGCGATGATTGCCTTCCAACAAGAGCAAGTGGCGATGGTGAACATTTGGCTAACCCGCAGTGCGCGTATCAACAACCCCGCCGAGAGCAAAGTCGTTGGCAAGGTTGGTTATGCGCCATCCCCAAGCTCGAGAGCCGGCGGCGTGCCGGGTGGCACTTGGGCGCGCGACTTCTACGCCATTACTAAGAACAGCGCCAATGACCCTGAATTGGTGTTTAAGATGATTATGGAAGCCACGACTGCTGAAAATCAACGCAGCGGCGGCGGGCTTGGCTTTGTGCCTCGTGCCAACGTTGCGGCAGAACCAGACGTAGTAAAGGCCAACCCATTCACAGAGGCTGCCTTGGCTGCAATTAAGCAGGGTGCAAAGAGCAACCCGCTCGTGCCATATTACAGCGTCGGCAACACCCCGGTGGGTAACATCGTGGCCGATGCGTTGGCAACCAAAAGCGATTTGTCTGCCGCCCTCAACAAAGCCGCTGACGAAGCGACCAAAGAGTTGAAGGATAAGGGCTTTATCAAGTAAAAAGTGCAAAGTGCAAAGTGCAAAGTAGAAAGTGCTAAGTGATCTTTTCACTTTTCACTTTTCACTTTGCACTTTGCACTAAAAAGAGAATGAAGCGCCACGAATTTGCGGCTTATGTCGCCCCCAGCGTCATTATTATGCTATTGCTGATGGTGTTGCCGTTGTTAATGACGATTTGGTTGAGTTTTTCGCGGTTTAGTTTTGGGCAAACCCCTTCATGGTATGGCTTTACCAATTATGTCAACGTGCTAAGCGATGATCGTTTTTGGGATTCGGTCGTTTGGACATTGACGTATATTGTGTTTACCTTGCCATTGCAATTGGTGTTGGGCTACGTCATCGCCACATTTCTCACCCAAGCGCAGGTCTTGCGTGGGGTGTTTGTCAGTGGCTATTTGCTGCCATTTATTGTCACGCCGGTGGTCGGCACGCTGGTTTTCTCGTGGCTTTTTAAAGATAAATGGGGCTTTTACTCGTATTTGTTCTCGCAAATTGGGCTGGACATTAAATGGTATGCCAGCGCAATCCCGATGAAGGCGTTGCTGATCATGCACGGCGTTTGGAGTGTCACCCCATTTGTGATTTTGGTGATGTATGCGGGTTTGCAAGCGATGCCCTATGAGCCAATCGAAGCCGCGATTATGGACGGCGCAACCACTTGGCAGCGAATTCGTTATGTTGTTATTCCGCACCTCATGCCGCTCATTAGCTTTGTCACCATGATCAATATCATGGATGCGTATCGCGTGTTTGATAGCGTGTATGTAATGACGCGGGGCTTATTTAAGACCGAAAGCATCATGTATTACAACTACCAAGTGGCGTTTGGCTCGCAAAATTTGGGCCGTGCCAGCGCCGTGAGTGTGCTGATGGTCTTGGGTATTTTTGTGGTACTGATACCGCTTTTGCGCCGCACTTATAAAGAACAACGGGAGGCACGATGAGCGAAGCAAAACCCAAATTATGGTTTACCATTGTTGTTTACGTATTTTTGTTGGCGTGGCTCATCATCAGCATCATGCCGTTTTTGTGGACGCTGGCGACTTCGTTTAAAGAGGTTGTAGATGCGTTTGCTGTGCCGCCCAAATTTATTTTTACGCCCACTACCGAAGCCTACGAATTGCTGTGGGGGCGCGAGCGTTTCCCCGAATATTTGCTCAATAGCGCGATTGTGGCGGTGTCAACCGTCGTTATTTCAATCAGCATTGGCTGTTTGGCTGGCTATGGGTTGGCACGATACAGCGGCATGAGCGGCTTTGTTATTCTCATTGCTGCCTTGCTGTTTCGTTCGTTGCCGCGCATGGCTTTCGCGTTGCCTTACTTTATTATTGGGCAATGGGTGGGGCTGTATGACACCAAACTTTTGCTGGTGTTGGTGCTCGTGACTGTCAATCAACCCTTCACCATTTGGATGCTGCGCAGCTTTTTTATGGAGATTCCCAAAGAATTGGAAGAAGCCGCGATGGTGGATGGCTGCTCACGATTGGGCGCGTTTGTGCGCGTGATTATGCCGCTGATGGGGCCGGGCATTATTACGGCGGGTATTTTTTCGCTGTTGTTGGCCTATAACGAATATTTGCTGGCGGCAATGGTCACCGCCACCCAATCGCGCACCTTGCCCGTCGTCATCGCCCAATTTGGCGTGTCCGAAGATTTGCAAGCATGGACCATTACCGCCGCCGCTGGGGTGAGTGTTGCCATTCCGATTGTCATCGTGGTGCTGTTGGCGCAAAAATATGTTGTGCGCGGGTTGACCTTTGGCGCGGTGAAGGGTTAATTGTAAGGGCACGGCATGCCGTGCCCCTGCACCATCATCTATTATTACACCAACCACACGATCAAGGTGGATTTTAATCGTATATATTTTGCGGGTCACTCCGAATACATAGATGCAGGCGCGGGCGCGGTGTCCAGCAAGGGGGAGAAACTAGCATGTCACCCCGAAGCGCAGCGAGGGGTGACATGCCAACTTATGCGCTCAGTTTATTCCATTTTGATACAAAGGTTGGTATTAGCGTAAAACATGGATATTTATCAACAACATAAAAATCTCATCGCCAAATTTCGAGCGGCGATGTATGACTGCGACGCGAGTCGGCTAAATGCGCAATTTGCCGAGGTATTTGCACCGAATTGCGAATTTCGTTTCACCCATCCGTTTGAAGACATGACCGGATGCGATACGCTGATCGAGCGTGTTTACCAGCCGCTGTTGGCCGCCATGCCCGATCTTGAGCGCCGTGACTATATTGTGATGGCGGGGCCGGCCAATGGCAGCACTTGGGTGGGCTGTGCTGGCATGTATATGGGTGTGTTCGAGCGCCCTTGGCTCGATATTCCCCCGACTAAGAAATTGGTGGCGATGCGTTACCACGAATTTTTTCGTGTCGAGGATGGGCAAGTGGTCGAAATGCAAGCCGTGTGGGACATTCCAAGCCTAATGGTGCAAGCGGCGGCGTGGCCTTTGGCCCCCAGCTTGGGCACAGATTGGCTCGCGCCCGCGCCCGCCACCCAAGACGGCATTTTGACCGCGCCATATGACCCGATCAAATCGGACGCCAGCCTAAATTGGGTGATCGAAATGTTGACCGAAATGGGCAAACACCCGCTCAAAGGTGGACCCGAAATCATGCAGCTCGAAAAATTTTGGCATCCCAAACTGTGCTGGTATGGGCCGTCGGGCATTGGCAGTATGCGCCAAGTGAGCGGCTTTCGCAAGTGGCATCAAATCCCCTTTCTCAAGGCATTACCCGACCGGCGCGTGTATATGCACGGCAAAGGCGTGATGTTTGGCGATGGCGATTATGTCGGCGCGGCGGGTTGGCCCAATATGCAAATGACGGTGACCGGCGACGGCTGGCTCGGCATTGCGCCATCCAACAAACCCATCACCATCCGCAGTTTCGATTTTTGGCGCTGCGAAAATGGCCTCATTCGTGAAAACTGGGTGTTAATTGACCTGTTGCATGTCTATCATCAACTCGGTGTTGATGTGTTTTCGCGTATGCGCGAATTGACCTACGCCCGACAATAATTTTATGACCTCATCTTACGCACAAGGCAAGTATTTCACCACGAAGGGCACAAAGAAAAGAAGGCTTTCGGATACAAATCTTTGAGTTCTTTGTGCCCTTCGTGGTAAAAAGTTTGAGCCTTGCGTAACGTCAGTTATGACATATCAATATCAACCCATTGACCAAGCGCGAAATATTGCGAACAAACGCCATGTGATGGCGGTGATGGACGATTTGCTGGCTGTGCCATTGGACCAACTTGGTGAAGCCGTGCGTGCTGGCTACCACGCAGATGCGCACGTGAATGTCACCCATCCCATCAACGCGATCAGCGAGGTGGGCAATTTGGCGCAAACCTTGTGGCAACCCCTGCGCGAAGCCTTGCCCGATGCCGAACGTCGCAACGACATGGTGGCCGGTGGGCGATTTAATGGGGCCGATTGGGTTGGTTGTTTTGGCAATTATGTCGGCACGTTCGCGCATGATTGGCTCGGCATTCCCGCCACGCACGGGGTGGTAAGTGTCCGTTTTGCCGAAGGTCACGCGGTTCGGGATGGCAAAATCGCCAAAAGCTATGTCTTTATTGATTTTCTTGACCTGATGCGCCAGTGCGGCTATATGCCAATCGCGCCGAGTTTGGGCAAAGAAATGACATGGCTGCCTCCGATGACGCTGGATGGCGTGCTGCTCAGCCCGCAAGATGACGCCATTTCGCAACGCAGTATTGAGCGGGTGCTGAAAATGCACGCCGCGCTCGGCGACTACGACGGCACACCGCCCACCCGCGCCTCGCTCGACAAAATGCAAATGCGCAAGCACTGGCATCCCAATTTTATGTGGTATGGCCCGTCTGGCATTGGCACATCACGCGGGCTAACAGGATTCGAGGATTGTCATCAAATTCCGTTTTTGGTGGCGTTCCCCGACCGCAAAGGCGATGCTTCGATTGGGCATTTCATTCGCATTGGCGATGGCAATTTTGCCGTGACCGGCGGCTGGGGCTATTTGCAAGCCACGCATACCGGCGACAACTTTTTGGGAATGCCCGCCACTGGCAAACGCATCGCCATGCGCGTGATGGATTTTTATCGTTGTGACGATGTGACAATTTGCGAAAACTGGATTCCGATGGACATTCCCCACATGCTATTGCAGATGGGTATTGACGTATTTGGCCGAATGCGCCACCAATTCCGCCAACACAACCCGACTCGCGTGAGTGCGTGGATGGTGACGAAGTAAACATAATAATTTTTTTGTGATCTTTGTGATCTTTGTGGCAAAAAAAGCCAGTGACCTATTATGAAAACCTCTCAAAACCGAATTTTGACCACCCATGTCGGCAGTTTGCCGCGTAGCCAAGCGGTGGTAGACCAACTGTTTGCCCAAGACCAGAGCAAACCTGAATTTAGCCAAGACCAATTCGACGCGGTGATGACGCAGGCCGTGCATGACATTGTCGGCAAACAAAAGGCGGCGGGCGTAGACATTCCCAGCGATGGCGAGATGAGCAAAATCAGCTACGCCACCTATATTCGCCACCGCTTTAACGGCTTCGAAATCAGCACCAAGCCACCGCCACGCGCTACCCCGCGTGATCTCGACGAACACCCCGAATTTCGCGATTCGCTGGCGGCACGCGGTGGCACGCCTAAATACCATCGCCCCATTTGCACCGGCCCTATCACTGTGCGCGACCTGTCGGGCCTGCATCAAGATATTGCCAACTTTAAGGCCGCGATGACGGCGCATGGCTACGACGAAGGCTTTATGAATGCGGCCTCGCCGGGCGTGATCGCGGTTTTTCAGCCGAATGAATACTACGCCAGCAACGATGCCTATATTGCCGCGCTGTCCGATGCGATGCGGGTGGAATATGAAACCATCGTCAATGCTGGCCTCATTTTGCAAATTGACTGCCCCGATTTGGCGATGGGCCGTCACATTCGCTTCCGTGATCTCGACGATGCTGGTTTCTTACGCCAAGCCGAGCTACAAGTCGAGGCGCTGAATGCGGCTTGTGCCAATATTCCGGCAGATCGGCTGCGGATGCACTTGTGTTGGGGCAATTACGAAGGCCCGCACACCTGCGATATTGGCCTTGAGCGCGTGTTTGACGTGGTGATGAAAGCCAAACCGCAAGCCGTCTTGGTCGAGGCATGCAACCCGCGTCACGCGCACGAATGGTCGGTGTGGCAAGATCGCAAAGCCGACATCCCCGACAACAAAATTTTGGTGCCGGGGGTGCTCGACACCACCACCAACTTTGTCGAGCATCCCAATCTCATCGCCGAACGTATCGAGCGCTATGCCAGTGTGGTTGGGCGCGAGCGCGTGATGGCGGGCAGCGATTGTGGCTTCGGCACGTTTGCTGGCTTTGGTGCGGTGCATCCCAGCATTACTTTCGAGAAAATTGGCGCAATGGCGCAAGGCGCACACATCGCCAGCCAGCGCTTGTGGGCAACCTCGTAAAATAGCGCGTTGATGACCATCAAACATCGTCCAACATCCAGAGATGTCGCCCTTGCGGCTGGGGTCAACCAGTCGTCGGTGTCACGCGCCTTTGCCGGTGATCTTGGGGTGAGTGAGGAGACGCGCGAGCGCATTATGCGGGTCGCGGCGCAACTCAATTACACCCCAAATGCGCTGGCACGCAGCCTCATTACCCAAAAAACCCAAATTGTCGGCATTGTGATGGCGAGCATTACAAGCCCGTTTCAAAGCATTTTGCTCGAAAAATTTGTGGCGCAATTGCGTAACAGTGGGCGGCAGGCACTGGTGTTTGATGCGGCGCGAGATGAAGATGTGGACGATGTGCTGTCGCAAGCCTTGCAATATCAGGTCGAGGCGCTCATCATCACCTCGGCGCCGCTGTGGTCGCAAAAAATCGAAGATTGTGCCAAGCGTGTGCCGATGTTGTTGTTTAACCGCGTGATGCCGGGCAGCACCGCCCAAATGTTGTGCTGTGACGAGGTGGGTGGGGGGCGTTTGGCCGCCAATTTGCTGCTTAAAACCCAGCATCAGCATTTTGCCTTTATCGCTGGCAACAACAATACCAGCACCAGCCAAAATCGCGGCAAGGGCTTTATCGGGCAATTGCAAGCATTGGGGTTTGATTGCATGATCGAGCAAGCGCGGTATGGCTATGCCGATGGCTATGCCGCCATGCAGCGCTTGTTGCGCTCGCCCAATCCGCCGGATGGTGTGTTTTGCGCCAGCGACATCATCGCATTGGGGGCGCTCGATGCCGCCCGCAGCATGGGCAAACGTGTGCCCGACGAGATTGCCGTGATCGGCTTCGACGACATTCCGATGACGAGTTGGGATGCCTATCAATTGACGACCATTCGGATGCCGGTGGATGAGATGATCGCGTCTGCGATTGAGATTGTGAACACCTTTACCCAAGATGCCCCCGCGCCGGGCAAGCTACACGTTTTGTCAGAAGTGACTTTGGTCGAGCGCGGCTCGACGCGAAAATAACAAAATGACCTCTATTACAACGACCTATGGCAACGACCTAAGCGCGTTGCTCAACCCAACCGGCCCGCGTCGCCAGCCGATGCGCGGCTTTGATGCTGAATTTGTTGACATTGTGGATTACATTGTGCGCATCACCCATCGAATTTGGGAAGAGCGCAATATTCACAAAATTTATGATTATTACGGCGCAGATTGCGCGGTGCATGGCTCACGCGGCGACAGTGTCGGCGTGGAAAATGTGGTGAGCGGCACGGTGCAAACGCTGCACACCTTCCCCGACCGACGCCTCATTGCCGACGATGTGATTTGGGGCGGCGATGAAAATGTCGGCTATTACTCGTCGCATCGCATCAGCAGCACCGGCACAAATATGGGGCACAGCGGCTACGGCCCGCCCACCCACAAACGTTTGCGCTGGAAAGTCATCGCCGATTGTGTGTGCCATGAAAATCGCATTGTCGAAGAATGGCTGGTGCGAGACGAGATGCACATTGTGCAACAACTCGGCTTCGATATAAACGCAGTGGTGGCGGCGATTGCGGCCAAGCTGCCATCCAGCTTGGCAGACGAGGCCCGCGCCTTGCTCGACCAATTGCACCGCGAGCAACCGCCCAAGTTGCGCACACCTGCCGCCAACGATATCGAAGATTTTGTGCGCAGCAGTTTGCACAATTTGTGGAATTGCCGCCAACTGAGCGAAATTTATCAGCGCTATGTCTATAACTATGAGTGCCGCAGCGCCAGCGGGCGCAATTTGTTTGGGCACGATGGCTATATGAATTTCGTCACCGACTGGCTGGGCGCGTTCCCCGATGGCAAATTGAGCGTGGATCATTTTTGCGCTGTGCCGAACCCCGATGGCAGCCAGCGCACCGCCACCCGTTGGCGTTTTGTCGGCACACACAAGGGCATCGGCGTTTATGGCGCACCCACCGGCAAGCCGGTGTGCGTGTTGGGCATGACCCATCACACCGTCAAAAATGGGCGCTTTGTCGAGGAATGGACGGTGTTTGACGAGTTGGCCTTGATGGCGCAGTTGCGAATATAAACAAGCGACGGCCCGTTGTTACACGGTTTTATATTTCTGTTCAAGTGCCTCAAATTCGGGCAGGCCGACCAACTGCTGCCGATCTGCCCACGTGAGCATGTGCGGCACGACAGAGGCACTTGTGCCTTCGGCTTTGAGCAACCGCAGTGCGTCGAGGGTGGCTTTGGCAATAACGCGGTTGATTAGGCTGGGGTGAATGACGATCTTGTAGCCGAAATCGGCCAATTCGGCGTGGCTAAACAGCGGCGTCTTTGCGCCTTCGACCATGTTAAACAGCAGTGGCTTGTGGATCAGTTTTGGTAATTTGGCAATTTGTTCGCGGGTGGTCGGCGCATCTATAAAAATGACATCCGCGCCATTGTCAGCATAAAGCTGCGCTCGCCGCACGGCCTCATCAAAGCCATGCGTGGCGAGGGCATCGGTGCGGGCAATGATGACAAAATCGGGGTCGTGACGCGCATCGAGCGCAGCCCGCAATTTTTGCACATATTCCTCCGCCGAAATCACCTCTTTGCCGTTGAAATGCCCGCAACGCTTGGGCATGGCTTGGTCTTCGATGTGCATCGCCGCCACGCCCGCCCGCTCATACGCCCGCACGGCGCGTTGCACATTAAGCGCGTTGCCATAGCCATTGTCGGCATCGGCGATGACGGGCAAATCGCTGGCGTCGCAAATGCGGGTGATCTGATCCACCATCTCGGTCATGGTGGTCAGGCCCAAGTCGGGCACACCCAGCAGCGTATTGGCAATACCGGCCCCGCTGACGTAAATCGTCTCGAAGCCCGCCGCCCGCACCATGCGAGCCATATAGGCATCACTCACGCCGGGGGCCACAATCAGCCCCGGCTGGGTTAGTTGTTTGCGGAAGGTGTTCATGGAGTAGTCAGTAGTCAGTAGCCAGTAGTCAGTAGTCAGTAGTCAGTAGTCAGTAGTCAGTAGGCAGTAGCCAAAGCCAGTAGCCAGTAGTCAGTAGCCAGTAGCCAGTGGTCAGTAGCCATTAGCCAGTAGTCATTGGTCAGTAATCAGTAGCCGACTTGGGGTAGCGATCATATCTGACCTCCAAAAAACTAATCTGACTACTGACTACTGACTACTGACTACTCTTATACCTTTGCGCCTCATCCAAAAGCTGCGACGCGCCTTGCAGACCAGTGTCGCCACTGGTGCCGAGCATTTGCGCGAGTTCTTCTTGGCGGCGCAGATGTTCGAGCCGCACGGTGTTGGTGCGGGTGCGCTGGCCCACCTGCTGCTTTTCAACCCGAAAATGCGCGTCGCCAAAACTGGCGAGTTGTGGCAAATGGGTGATGCACAATACTTGGTGTGCATGCGTCAAATTCCACAATTTTTGCCCCACAATCGTGCCGACCCGCCCACCGATGCCCTGATCCACCTCGTCGAAGATGAGGGTGGGGGCGTTGTGGCTGCCCGACCGTGCCAGCACGGCCTTGAGCGCCAGCATCAGTCGCGCCGTTTCGCCGCCCGATGCCACTTTTGCCAGCGGTTTTAGCCCTTCGCCCAAGTTCGGCGCAATCATAAATTCCACCCGATCCGCGCCGGTTGCGTCGCACGGTTGCGGCGCAATGCTCACCTCGAACCGCGCTCCGCCCATCTTCAAAGCCGATAACTCGCCATCAACCCCGCCCGCCAGCGACTTGCACGCTGCCTTGCGTTTGTTCGTTAGGTCTGCCGCCAGCGCGTCCACTTCTTTTTGCAGCGCCTTCTCACGCTTTTTCAGCTCGTCAATGCGCTCGTCACTGGTCGCCAATTCGTCCAATTCTTGCTCGGCCTTCGCCAAATATGCCAGCACCGCTTCAATCGAATCGCCATATTTACGTTTGAGCTTCTTTTGCAATTCCAGCCGCGCCTCAACTTGTTCTAACCGTTTGGGATTAAATTCGATGCCGTCACGGTAATCGCGCACACTGCGGGCAATTTCCTCCAAAATCGCCGTCGCGTCATTCAACGACTTGTAATATTCTTCAAATTGCTTGTCGAAACGCGCCAAATTGGTGAGCGCCCGCCCAGCTTGGGCGATTTGGTCGAGCGCCGCTGGGCGATGGCGGTCGCCCGAATCGTATAACACGCTGTAAGCCTCGTTGGCAAATTCGGATAACGCTTCGGCATTGGCGAGGCGCGTATGCTCCTCTTGCAGCATCGCCTCCTCGTTTGGCTTCAGCTTGGCGCTGCGTATCTCCTCCATCTGAAAATTGAGCATATCCAGCCGCCGCGCTTGCTCACGCGCATTTTGCTCAATCGCCTCACGCTGTTTGGTGGTGTTACGCCATTCGGTCACTTTAGCTGCCACCCGTTTGCGCAGTTCCCATGTGCCAGCAAACGAATCGAGCAAATTGACATGCTCCTTGACCCGCAACAACGACAAATGCTCGCTCTGCCCGTGCACATCCACCAAATGCTCGCCGATTTCGCGCAGCACGCCTTGGCTGATGGCGCTGCCGTTGACGCGGCACACCGTGCGCCCATTGTTGCGCACCTCACGCGCCAGCACCACATGCCCAGCGTGCTCGTCGCTGTCGTCGCCGATAAGGTTGTGTTGGCTGAGAATGGGTTTTAGGCTTTCGGCGGCCTCAGCGCTGATGCTGAAATCGCCCTCGATAATGGCTTTTTCAGCGCCCACCCGCACCATACCGGGGTCGGCCTTGTCGCCCAGCAGCAGGGCAATCGAGTCAATCAAGATGCTTTTGCCAGCGCCTGTTTCGCCGGTAATGACGTTTAGCCCGCGATTGAATGACAGGTCAAGTGAGTCAATAATTACAAAATCGCGCACACGCAGTTCGGTCAACATGATCGTATGGGGGCAATTGTATCGCGGTGTGGCATATGGAACGCCGTCGTCCCGACGGCGCTACCGACGTATCGCCGTCGTCCCGACGGCCTCGTAACCCCGTTTTAGCGTGTCATCATGGCGCATGACAACTTTTGCGCGTTCGTGCATCTCGCGTGGGCAAGGGGGCCGTGCTCAGAAACTTAGATATATGTGTATATTTGATGCGTCATCCCGATACGAAGTGAGGGATCCCTATCGCCTCAACCCATACAAACGTCACACTGGCT
>JAHBAL020000043.1 GCA_018500105.2 Anaerolineae bacterium | reverse complement strand
TCATGGCTCACGGCTCACGGCTCATGGCTCACGGCTCATGGCTCATGGCTCATGGCTCATGGCTCACGGCTCACGGCTCACGGCTCATGGCTCATGGCTCACGGCTCACGGCTCACGGCTCATGGCTCACGGCTCATGGCTCACGGCTCACGGCTCACGGCTCACGGCTCACGGCTCACGATTTACGATTGGCCGGTTTTTCATCCTTCTCTTTTTCGCTTTTCGCCATGCCCTGCAAAATTTGTTGGCGCATGGCCTCGGCCTCAGGGCTACGCGGTGTGCTGGGCATGTTGTTGAGTGCCACCCCCATCCGGTCCGATAGCAACATCGCCATCAGCCCTTCCATCAAGTTGCCGCTCCCGTTATTGCCACCCGCCCCACCAGTAATGGCGACACGCGGCACAAGATCAACACCCGACGCTTGTACGGCCTCAGCAAAACGATTCATTACTTGCTGCATCACCTGATATTGCGGCCCACCATAGGCCCGCACTTGTTCATCAATCGCCAATGCCTGCCCAATACCAATCCGCGCTGCTTTTTCGGCTTCGGCCTCGGCCATAGCGCGAATTTGCGCCGCCTGCTGCAAAGCACGTTGGTAGTCGGCTTTACCTTGATTGGTTTGTATCGCAATATTCAATTCAGACTCAGTAATACGAGTTTGCTTTTCGGCGCGGGCTTCGGCTTCACGAAGCATACGCTCTTGTATCGCCGCCCGTTCTTGCCGTTGATAGGTCTCAATCTTTTCTTCGGCAATTTGGCGTTGGCGCAACTGCGTCAAAATCGTCTCGATTTGGGTGTCACCCTTGGCAGCGGTGGGTGTGCCAATCAGAACCTCCTCTAATTCAAGATTGTAATGCGCAAATTTCTCCTTCATTTCACCACTGGCGATCTTTTGCACCTCACTACGCTCTTGGATAAGTTGAATAAGGGTGCGCGTTTGACCAATATTCTTGAAGTAGGCTGCAACCATCGGGTCAAGCGTTTGCTCAACAAGGCGTTTAACATCGCCAAAACGCTGAATCACCAACGGGGCTTTGCGATAATCAATATGCACCACCACTGAAAGCGGTAGCAACGGCTCGAAAGCATCTTTGGTAATCATTGACACCTCGGATAAATTTTCGTCGAAACGATGCGCTCCAACCTCACCTCGATTCCACTTTAAGATGAAATTGGTCGTTGGCACTGTCACCACACGAGCTGCATAAATATTGAGTGCATATTTGCCAGGCAGCATCGGCTCATCCCATACACCACGATTACCCTTACGCACCAATTCGCCATGTTTGTAATCTGCGCCCGACAAATCTTCGCCAATATTACCTGTATAAAAAATGACCACGCCGACATTACCTACGTCAATAATTGTCTTTCTCACCAGTTCGACGGTGGCAAATAAGCGGTTAATAAAGTAAGTGCCTTCGACCAACACCTGCAATTGCCGACCGCGCATACCACCTGCCAGCAAGAAGCGATCCACGTCCTGAAAGTTATTATGATAAACCTCACGGTCCGAGGCATCGTCACCACGAATAGGCGCAATAATTTCGCCTTGTGGCAAGGATGGCCCGTCATGCACAGTGACAATACCAATTAAATCATCTGAGTCTTTGATTACCAAGGGCGTGAAGCCATTGCGATCGGCAATCACAGTCGCCATATTCTGAATTATTTGCATTTCATCACGGTTGATGGGCAAGTAGAAAATACGTTCTTCGGTAATGACGATAAACTGCACAAGGTTGATGGCATAGGTTCCCTCGCGCAAAATTTGGCGCTGCGGGCCACGTTGACCACGATTCTTCAAAAATCCCACGACATCTTGAAAATCATGAGCCGATAAGTTCGATGCCAAGGTCTGCGTCGAATGAAGCATTAAGCCATCACGTGCAAAAACATAACCAATCTTGCCTTGGGGGATAGTAACCAAAGGCACAACATGCACCGTGTATTGCAAAGGCGTGAGGTAATGAACACCACCGCGCAAAACTTGTGGCTGAAAACCGGCCTCGCCGTTGAGTGCGATGAAGCCGGAGCGAACCGAACCATTGCCACTAAATTTTTTTTCAACAATCCCCACACGGTTGTTAGGGATGATGCGAATGCCCGATAGTAGCAAAATGATTAACGTAATCATAATGACAATCAGGGCTACTGTGGCCAGCGGAAGAAGAAATTGAAACTGCATGATAGATACTCCTGTGCTGTTATTTTTTTACAGGCACAAGGTTTCATTGTCCACCCGGAACATTAGAGGAGTGTTGGATTATTTATAATCTATTACATATGATTTTGTCATATCCATGTAAAGCCGTAAGCCTTGGATTTTTGAGGGTTTTCGCTAGTTAGGCAATTTGTGAACGTGAACGTAAACGTTTACGAATTCCCCACCATTCCCTCAAAGCTCACGGCTCATGGCCCAAGGCTCATGGCTCACGGCTCACGGCTCACGGCTCACGGCTATAATCCCCCTCGTGAGCAAGCAAAAAACGCGAGTGGTGGTAGCAATGTCTGGCGGGGTGGATTCGTCGGTGGCGGCGGCGTTGTTGGTGGAGCAGGGTTACGATGTCATCGGCATCATGCTGCGGCTGTGGGCCGAGGAAGGCAATGATGCTTACGGCCAACCCAACGCCAATCGCTGTTGTGCGCCAGAAGCGGTGGCCGATGCCCGCGCCATCGCGCAGCAACTCGGCATCCCGTTTTACGACGTTCACGCCGAGGCTATTTTCAAGCAACGGGTGGTTGACCCTTGGATCGGCGCTTATGCGGCTGCGACCACGCCCAACCCGTGCTTCAACTGCAATCGTAGCATTCGCTTTGGTTTTCTCATGCAGCGAGCGCTAGCGTTGGGGGCCGATTACATGGCGACGGGGCATTATGCGCAAGTGCGGCGCTACGACGACGCGGCCTACCCTGACGGGGTGCGGTTTGCCCTTGCCAAAGGCCGCGATGCGAAAAAAGACCAAAGCTATGTCTTGCATGTGTTGGGGCAAAAAGATTTGCGCCGCGCCATGTTCCCATGCGGCGGCTATGTCAAAGCCGAAGTGCGCGAATTGGCGCACAAGTTTGGCCTGCCCACCGCCGAGCGCCCCGAAAGCCAAGACCTGTGCTTCCTCACCCAAGGCGATTATCGCGGCTTTTTGGTGCGCCAAATGCCCGAAGTTGCCACAC
>JAHBAL020000205.1 GCA_018500105.2 Anaerolineae bacterium | reverse complement strand
CGATTCTTTACCAATTCCGCGTCTCCGCGATCCAAATTCTGTGATCGCGGAGACGCGGAATTGGTAAAGAATCGGAGAATTATTTTTTCTGAATGGCCTTAGTCTGTGTGCTAGGTCGTCGGATAACCGATCCAAATCCAGCGGTGGGTATTATTGGTGATCGGCCAACATGTCACCATCGTTAGGCGGGTATCGCCGGTGGGCAAAATATGTTTGGCGTTTTCCATCAACACCGACACCGGCTGCCCGGCTTCGCGTAGCAAAAGGTAGTGGCTGAGCCGATACACCACTGTGCGTGTGGCTCCGCGAATGGTGACTAAATTGCCCGGCTTTAGGTTATAAAGCCCCGAAAACACACGCCCATAAATGTTATTGTGGCCGTTCAGCACCAAATTGCCCGGCTCGCCCAGCTTGGATGAGGTGTTGTGCCAACCGGCGGCCCGCCAAGCTGGCGACCCCCACTCGGCCCCGCCGCGACTGTAGATAATCCCAACGGTTTGAATGGGCACATCAAGACTAATATCGGGGATGACCAAACGAGTCGGCACTTCATAGCCAGTGCTGGCGGCGGTGCTGGTTGTGCTGGCGGTGCTTTTTGCCACACCTGTGCCGGTTGGTCCATTTTTGCTGGTTGGGGTTTGCACCGCTGTTTTGGGAGTGGCGGCACGGCTCGGCGCAGGCGATGTACGCGTATTGGGGGCGGGGTCGCTGGCGGCGAGTGGCGCGTTCGCATTGGCTTGGTACCCCTGCCCCATGTGCTCCTCATCGCGCCATGTTTGCCATGTGTCGCGTAGCACTGCATATTCAATTGCGCTGCGTTCGGCGGCGTTGCCAATTTGCCCTGCGCCGAGCAGCGCCCCCAGCCCGCCCGTTGCTGCGCTCAAAGCCATGCGCAACACCTTGCGGCGATTGATTTGACCAACATTTTGTTTCAATGGTGTTAATTCCGTCACAAAGCACCTCGCTTTTTGTTTATGTCTTTTGTTGAAAGGTTCACTATACCATCAATAGATAAGCAGCCAAACGATGTTTGCAATGAAAACACTTTGAGTTTGTGAATGTATCGGTTAGATTTTGAATTTTTATTGGATTTTTATCGGCATAGAGCCAACATGACGGGCTATCACCCAAGAACATAAAACTAACGCAAACCTCCGAGGTCTTCTACCGATCGCTTAATCAAGCTGGAATAAATCGAGTTACATAAATTGCCATGTCACCCCGAAGCGCAGCGAGGGTCTTGTATGATACATTCGCTTAAGTTCAATACTTGAGTATAGGGAAGCGATGACGCCGTCGTTTAGGGGGTCACTTCAGGATGTAGAGAATACCACATTGAACCAGATTGGTTGTTGATTTACCAATTAGACGACGAAAATATCGTGCTTGTGGGTTCACGGACTGGCACGTACAGTAATTTGTGCTAAGCCTCGAATCGCTAAATGGTGTGGCGTGGTGTGGTGAAAAATAAAAAAAGCGGGCAACGGGATTCGAACCCGTGGTCTTCTGCTTGGAAGGCAGACGCTGTACCGCTCAGCTATGCCCGCGTGGTAGGACTAAATTATATCCTAATTCATTTTGCGATGGCGCATCCGCGCAGGGATCAATCCCCGCGCTACATAACAACGCCGGTTGCACCGGCTGTAAAATCTGGGCGAGGTATAAATGTCATATTGGAAGCTGTTTTATCACTTTGTTTGGGCCACCAAACACCGCCAGCCGTTATTGACACCTCAAATCGAGCCGATGGTGCACAATTATTTGCGGGCAAAAGCGCTTGGATTAGAGGCCAAGGTGTTTGCGATTAATGGCACAGTTGACCATGTGCATATGGTGGTGGCTATACCGCCCAAGCTGGCGGTGGCGACATTTATTGGTCAGGTGAAAGCCGTCGCCTCAGCCAAATTGAATCAATTGGCGGGTGAAGGCAGCTTGTTTTGGCAAGATGAATATGGGGTATTTTCGTTTGACGCCAAACGGCTGCCCAATTATGTGGCGTATGTTGAAAATCAAAAGACGCATCATGCACAACATAGCGTTATCCCCGTTCTTGAACGGACGATAGACGAAGATGTGAAGGCCATACGTGATGATCAGCCGATCTATGGGTTTGAATCGTCACAATGGCGCGAAGAATTAATCGCTATGCAAAATGATTTGTAACGACATGCCCCAGCCGGTGAAACCGGCGTTGTTACGTAGCGTGGGGATTGATCCCCACGCGGGCGCGATGCGCCGAACAATTTGATCATAGGCAGCATTTTGCCCGATAAACCGATACATGAGCCAAGGTTTGGGCGGATGTCAATTGTGGCGGGGAAATGTCGGGCGCTAAATTGACTGCGGCGGATGTGGTTCGCGCGGGGATCAATCCCAGCGCTACGTAACAACGCCGGTTTCACCGGCTCCCCGATAATACCCCCCATGCACATTAAAATTCATCGCCTATTCGAGCTGCTGCTCGAAACCACCAGCGCCCAGCCCGAAGCCGTGCTGGGATTTTCGCTGGCTGAGTCGCCCAAGTTGGGCGATTTTCTGGCTGACCTCGATCCGAATCTGTCGCTCGATTGGTCGGGGAAATCGTTTAACGGTTTGCCTGAGTTGCGCCAACATGTGCTGACGCACGCCAATCTGACCGACACCTGCCACATTGACGATGTGCTCATCACGGCAGGCACTGCCGAGGCCAATTTTATGAGCATTTGCCAACTTGTGCAGCCGGGTGACGAGATGATTGTGGATGTGCCGGGCTGGCCGCAACCGCTGGTGTTGGGCGAAGCCATTGGGGCGCAGGTGAGGCCGCTTGTGCGCCGAGAGGAAAATGCTTGGCGCTTCGATCTCGACGATTTGGCGCGGCTGATTCGCCCGCGCACCAAACTCATTTTTTTGTGCAACCCCAATAACCCAACCGGCCAAATTATGCGTGAGGACGAACTGCACGAGGTGGTGCGGCTGGCTGAGCGGGTGGGTGCGTATGTGCTATGCGACGAGGTTTACGCCGGTCTCGAATGGCACGGCCCGCGTGTGCCGTCGGTGGCGGGGCTGTATGAGCGTGGCATCAGCACCGGCAGTGTGAGCAAGGCGCTGGGCTTGCAGGGCTTGCGCACGGGTTGGCTCATTTGCCGCGACCGCAAAGTGATTTTCGATGCGATGGTGATGCGCGAAAACAGCAGCGAAATTATGAACGTGATGGGCGAAATGATTGCCGAGATTGCCATGCGCCCGCCACGCTACGCCGCCGCTATGCACAAAGCGCGGGCCGATGGGGCGCAAAACTTACAATTGCTCGATCAGTTTATCGAATCGCGCCGCGAATTGGCGTGGCAAAAACCCGCAGCGGGGCTAATTGGGCTGTGCCGGCTCAATGCGCCCATCACCAGCGACGAGTTGGGCAAGCGCCTGTTGGCCGCGCCCTACCGCACCTTCAGCATTCCGGGCAGCGCCTATGGCTTTCCACAGCACATTCGGCTGGGTGTGGGCGGCGGGGCTGCCGCAAAATTGTCGCAAGGTTTGGCGCAGCTTGCCAAATGCTTGGATGATTTGAGGTCGTAGCGATTTCGCGCAAAGGAGCAAGGCAATTCATTTACTCGTCACCCCGAAGCGAAGCGAGGGGTCTTTGCGGAAAATCGGCACAGCGACCCTATTCACGCAAAGATTTCTCACTTCGCTTCGAAATGACGACCCACATTTTTCTATTTATGGAAGAGATTCCTCCTAAATCGAATCAATGAGGTTAAACCAATCAGGAGATGAGCCTACGTGCTTTGTGTCCTTCGTGGTGAATTATTTTGTGGTTTCGCGGCTATGCGCGAAATAAACCTAATTGTTCAAGCCTGCGAGAATGAGGCTGGGGATGTCGGTGGGCAAGGTCGCCATGCGAATACCGGCGGCGCTCATGGCCTCGATTTTGCTGGCAGCGGTTCCCATGCCGCCTTCGATGATGGCCCCAGCGTGGCCCATGCGCTTGCCTTCGGGCGCGGCCTGCCCCGCAATGAAGCCCGCCATCGGCTTGCGCACATTGTCTTTGATCCAGCGGGCTGCCACTTCTTCGTCGCTGCCGCCAATCTCGCCCAACATCACAATGGCGTCGGTGTCGGGGTCGGCATTAAACATCTTGATCACATCCAAGAAGTTTAGCCCGCGCACTGGGTCGCCACCGATCCCGATGATGCTGCTTTGGCCGAGGCCAGCGCGGGTGAGCGCGTCAACGGCTTCGTAGGTCAGCGTGCCAGAGCGTGACACCAAGCCAACCCGCCCGGGTTTGCAGATCGAGCCGGGGATGATGCCGATTTTGGCTTGGCCCGGTGTGATCATGCCCGGACAGTTGGGGCCGATCAAATTGATGCCGCCTTTGGCATCGAGATAAGCCCGCACGCGAATCATGTCGTTGACGGGCACGCCTTCGGTGATGCACACGATGAGTTTGATGCCTGCGTCGGCGGCTTCCATAATGGCATCGGGGGCAAATTTGGCTGGCACATAAATGACAGATGCATTCGCACCGACAGCGCGGACGGCGGCGCCGCACGTGTCGAATACGGGCACGCCGTAATCCAGCATCAAACCACCCTTGCCGGGGGTTACGCCGCCCACAATAATGGGCGAATAGGCATGCATTTGGCGAGCGTGAAAATCACCTTCGCGGCCTGTAATGCCTTGCACAATTAGTCGAGTATTTTTATCTGCGAGAATAGCCATGAGTTTGTGTTTCCTTTCCGGTTCCTAATTAAAAAACATAAGTTGCCGCGCACCTTGAGGGTGGCGTGTCTCTGAAGATACGGCACACATGGGCAGCAGCATTATGCACTTTTGCAGCATTGATTTACAAGCTTCTTATTTTATGTGGGTCAATAGTGATAAAGTAAGCCATGACGTCTGACATATGTCACACTTTCCATAGCAAATTGTCTGTATTTTTGCTAAAATATGCCCCATGAGCGAAACACCTAGCACGAAAAACGAAGACGCAAACACAGACACGCACCCCATTCCCCCAACTGACGAAACACCCCGTGAAACCGAATGGACAGACGAGCTTGAACGCTGGATTTTGGCCAGCTCGACCTGAGGCGGCTGGAATGATGAGACCGGATGCGTGTCATCTGGCTGCTAAGTCAAATATTGCAATAATAAGGTTGCCAAACCGAGCGAAAACGCAAACCCGCAACAATCGGTGAAGGTGGTGACAATAACGGCGGAGGCCAAAGCTGGGTCAATTTTCAATTTTTGCAGCAACATCGGCACGCCCGTGCCCACGATGCCTGCCACAATCAAATTGCCCGTCATCGCCAACGCCATAATCAGCCCCAAAACGGCATTGCGCTGCCACAAGGCGATGCCCGCGCCGACCACCACCGCTGTGCCCAACCCTTGCAGCAAGCCCAATAGCGTCTCTTTGCCCAAAATTCGGGCTGCGTTCGAACTGTCCACATCGCCGGTGGCTAACCCGCGCACCACGATGGCGATACGTTGGGTGGCGGCATTGCCGCCCTGCCCAGCCACAATGCCTTGCATGGCCGCCAAAATTGCAATTTGTGAAATGGTGCTTTCAAACAAACTGACTACCGTCGCTGCCAAAAACGCCGTGCCAAGATTGACATAAAGCCAAGGCATACGCCGCTTGAACGACGTCAGCATAGACGAATTGACGCTCTCTTCGTCGGACACACCACTCAGCCGAAAAGCATCTTCGACGGCCTCTTCTTCAACCACATCCACCAAGTCGTCAACCGTGATCACGCCAAGTAGGCGATTGTCGGCATCTACCACCGGCAAGGCCAAAAAGCCATATTTCTTGAGCAAGCGTCCGCACTCTTCTTGGTCTGTGCCCACCAACACAGTCACCACATCGGTGCTCATAATTTCGGCAATGACCTTGTTGGGCGTGGTGCTAATCAATTGCCGTAATGAGACAATGCCGACCAGTTTGCGCTCGGCATCCACCACAAACAGGTAATAGGGCATTTCGCTGTCGGGATGCCATTCACGAATGGCGGCGATAGCGTCTTGGGCACGCATGGCGGGCCGCAAGGTGAGAAAGCTGGTTGTCATCAAACCACCGGCGCTTTCGTCGGGGTGAATGAGCAACGGGCGCACGTCATCGGCATCTACCATGCCCAACAGCACGCGCTCTTTACGGGCTTCGGGCAAATCGCCAATCACGTCGGCGGCGTCGTCCGGCTCCATCTCATCCAAAATGCGCGATAGGGCTGCATCGTCTACCCGCTCGGTGATTTCGGTTTGCTCGTCTTGGTCTAGCTCGGCCAAAATACCCGCCGAATCTTCGGGGTCGAGGTGTTTGATGAGGTTGACCTGATCTTCGACATCCAACTCAGACACGATCTCGGCTGAATCTTCGGGGTCGAGTTTTTCGATAATCTCGGCCTGATCCTCAACCGTCATTTCTTCTAAGATGTCGGCAGAAAATTCTGGGTCGAGCACCTCCATAATGTCCGCCGAGTCTTGAGGATCCATCTCCTCCATAATGTCGGCAGAATCTTCGGGCGAGAGGCCTTCGAGCAAATCAGCCGAATCTTCGGCGTTAAGTTGGTCAATGACCCGCACTTGTTGCGGCTGTTGCAGGTCTTCGAGAATGCGAATGGCGGCGGTGACATCTTCGCGGTTAAGCGCGGCCCGCACCTGTTCTAGGGTGGTGTTGAGATTGAACTTGGTCATGTTCGTCCCTCGCAATTTAGGTTGATCGAGGGCCGAACTAAATGGCGCTTGGCTAAGGCATAACGCCTTAGCCAAGATTAATGGCGTGGCTCGATCAAAATTAAGTTACGTAAACTACCGTCTTTCATGGCAAAAATGCAATTATTTCAGTCGGTTATAACTGTTGCACTGGTGTCGAGCATACACGATATTGGTCAAAATTACACGCCCATTTAGCTTAAAAATGGCGCAGAATTTACATTGAAATCACCAACGACCGATCAAATTCAGTGAGACGCTTGAAGTTGCCGTCAGAATCGCACCAATAATCATCCTCGACGCGCACACCCCAGCCGCCGCGTGGGTCGTCGGGATAATACAGCCCCGGCTCATTGCAAATGATCGTGCCAACCTTCAACTTCTCGTCAGGCCGCATGCCACGCAGGCTCATGCCGGGCGATTCATGCACCGCCAACCCGAAGCCATGTCCAAGCCCATGCAAATAGCCGCTGGTGGCAGCCAAATCTTGCCGCTGCGTGACATGCCCCAACGACTCGAACAAGTTGCAGGCGTTTTCTTGCATTTCCCAGCAATAGCGCTGGGTGCTAAAAAGTTGCTCGGTGCTGGCGTGCACCTGCATGACATGCTCATAACCTCGCGCCACGTGATCGGGCGCGTAACCCAAACACCACGTGCGCGTAATATCAGCAAAATAGCCATTTAGTCGCGGGAAAATGTCAAAGATGATGGTCTTGCCCAGCATGATCGGGTCGCTCTCGTTGCCTCGGCTGTGCGGCACACCCGCGTCGCGCCCAATGGCGAAGATCGTATTGCTCTCATCTAACCCCAACGCAAAACAGCGCATGCGCAAAAAGCGCTTGGCATCGCCAACCGTCAAAGGCTGCCCATCGCTGGTCAATAGCGTCTCATTTGCCACGCCATGCGTGCGCAGCCAGTCGCGGGTGTCGGTCATCACCTGCTCGGTGGCGCGGCAGGCTTTCATAATTTGCTCGGCCTCCCATGCGTCTTTGGTGGCGCGAGCTTCGAGCAAGGCATCGTTTTCAAATTCGGTCACCACCTCGCACACTTCTTCGCGGGCCAATGCGTTTAAGAGGGCGTAGGCGCGGCCTTGATCCTCGCTGCCATAAAACCCAACTCGCCCATCAATCGCCAGATCGGCAAAAATACGTCGCCACAACTCGACCTCGGCGGCGAGGCGGTCGCCGCCCTTCTCGGCGATGATTTGCTTGCGATTGTAGCCGTCGTAATTGATGAGCTTCAGCCCGCTTTGCGCGGCCTCGTCGCGTTCCATCGTGCGGTGGAGCAAATAGCGTGTGCCATCGGCTTTCACAATCACATGACCGCTGATATCATGCGCAGGCGCGATCAAATAGTTGTAATTGGGATTGGCCGCACTCATGCCGTCGGGGCCGCTCACCACCAAGGCATCGAGCTTGCGCTCACGCATAAGTTGAGGAAGATCTGTTTTCATAGGTTAAATTTTTGCTTAATCATCGCGCCGTGTTCGGCGTCATGTTCGGCAGCGCTGCCCAAAATAAGCTGACCCAACGATTCTCCGCGCACATTGAACTTTTTGGCATCGAACAACATGGCCTCATTTTGCCAGCCTGCCAAGCGTTTGAGCAACTGAATCTGTGCGCCGCGAAAATCGGCCAGCACCTCATCGAGCGGGCGATCTTTTTGCTCGGCATAATCTTTGGCATTGACGCTGGCCCAAGGGTCGGCGGGGTTGCGGCCCGGTTGCGGGTAATTGGGCTTGGCCTTGCGTTCGAGCGCAAACATCAGCGTAATCACCCGCGCTTGCCACGTTGCCAAGTGCGCCAAGATATCTTTGACCGACCACGTGCCCATGACATCTGGCTGCGTCATTTGCTCTGGGCTAAGTTTCGCCAATAAGGCTTCTAATTTAGCACGCTCGGCCTGAATTTGAGTCATCATCTCAGTTTTGTTCATCATCTTAAAATCCCTTTGCGCCACAAAAAAACGCGACGATGTTGTATTTCATCGTCGCGTTTCAAACCATCTAATCAACCAGCAAAAAGCCGTTATTTGTAATTGGCTTCTAGCCACGCCAGCAAGTCAGCGATTTCTTGCGGCTTAAATTGGGTGTTGTAATTGTTCGGCATGATGCCTTGTTGGAAACCGTCTACTACGTAGGCATTGGGGTTGACAACGCTTTCGTAGACATATTCCTTCGCGCCATATTCGGGCTTGCGGCTGGCAGCGCGGGTGAAAACACCTTGGAACGAGGGGCCAACACTGGCTTTGCCGTCTAGCGTGTGACAACCAACGCAACCCTTGTCTTCATACAACACCTTACCATTGGCGGCATTGCCCGCTGGCAACTCAGATGCCACTTTTTTGGCTTTGGCGGCATCTTTTACAACCGTCAGCACGACTGGCTTTGGCTTATTTGGGTTTTCCGGCTCTTTGACCGCAGGCGGGGTGATAAACAGCATTGACGCTAAATACGCCCCCAAGAAACAAACCAACGAAATCAGCACCGGCTCATTGGTCGGTGTCATCGAGAATGGCTTGCTGGTCGCTTGCGACTTAATGAAATCTTGCAAATAACGCTTCTCCGCCGCATCCACCTCTTTCTCGCTAGGGGCCGTTGCGCGTAGCCAAGATGACAAGGCGCGTCCGCCGACAGTAAAGCCAACACCGAGCACGAGGCTGGCGATCAACATCGCGCCAGACGCAATCGCCAACAAAATAGCAGGGTCGGTGGTTTTGAGTAAATTTGCTAAATCCATGACTAATTTAAATAATTGCTTGTCCTAATGGCATCTTGCCCAGAATAACAGCGAGATTATACAGGTTCATTGTCATATCACCCGCGCAATATGTCAGGGGCAATCGCTGCGATTTGTCAGTAGTGGGGGGAGAGTCAAGAACCAAGAACCAAGGGTAATGGTATATACTCGAATGCAAGCACAAAATGATTACCGAAATAATACACCATACATGCCAACATTGCGGCAGCCAAGATATTAGAAAAAACGG
>JAHBAL020000225.1 GCA_018500105.2 Anaerolineae bacterium | reverse complement strand
CAAAGGCAAATCCGCCACCCTGCACGAGATGGCTTACGTGTTGCGCATGCGCGGCGACTTGGACGGCGCGATGGCCCTCTATCGCCAGTCCCTCGACATTAAAGAAAAACTCGGCGACCTGAAAGGCAAAGCAAACACCCTGCACGATATGGCGAACGTGTTGGTCACCCGCGGCGACTTGGACGGCGCGATGGAGCTGTATCGCCAGTCGCTCGACATTTACGAAAAACTCGGCGACCTGCAAGGCACAGCCGCCACCCTGCACGAGATGGCGAACGTGTTGGTGACGCGCGGCGACTTGGACGGCGCGATGGCCCTCTATCGCCAGTCCCTCGACATCAAAGAAAAACTCGGCGACCTCAAAGGCAAATCCGCCACCCTGCACCAGATGGCGAACGTGTTGGATACGCGCGGCGACTTGGACGGCGCGATGGCCCTCTATCGCCAGTCCCTCGACATCCACGAAAAACTCGGCGACCTCAAAGGCAAAGCGTCAACTTTGGCGATGTTGGCGCAAATTCATAGCACCCGCCAAGAATATGAACAGGCATTGCGGGCGTTGCTTGAGTCGCTCAATGTATTGGTGACGATGGGCGCGATGCCGGATGCCAACACCGTGATGAATATTCTGCGTGATTTCAAACAACAACTCGGCCCCGCCGCCTTCGCCGACCTGTGGCGGCAGGTGCTGGGCGATACCCCGCAACCCGAATGGCTTGATTAACCCCGCAGGGTAGGGGCACGGTAAGGCTGTTCAAAAGTCGCTTCGTCATTCCCTCGAAAGAGGGAATCCATAACGCGACAGGCACAAGTCGAGTGGGTTGCGCCATTTTTGCGGGCCTCGTTATGGATCTCCGCCTTCGCGGAGATGACGTATTAAGCGCAATGCTGACTTTTGAACAGCCTTATGCGGCACGGCATGCCGTGCCCCTACCCATTCGCCATCTTTAGGCCCGCAAAAAAACGGGTCACCGAAAAGACGGGCCACCGGCCCGTCTCTACATATCAATTTATTGACATACCCATGAAAACAACCCTCATCCGCGGGCGTTGGCTGGTGGCCAGCGACCCGCATGCCCAAAATACGCCAGCCACACATCGGCTGATCGAAAACGGCGAACTGGTTTACGCGGGCAAGCACATCGTCTTTGTCGGGCGCGGCTATGCGGGGCCAGTAGACGAGGTGATCGAGGCCGGCGAGGCCGTCATCGGGCCGGGCTTCATTGACCTCGACGCCCTGTTCGACCTCGACTCAACCGTGCTCGGCTTCGACAATCAGCCGGGTTGGCGCAAGGCGCGGGTGTGGGCCAGCAGCTACGTGGCGCGTGGCCCGCGAGATGTCTACACCCCCGACGAAGAAGCCTTTCAGCACGAATATGCCATGATCCAGCTTTTGCTCAATGGCATCACCACCGCCTTGCCCATTCGCTCCATTTTGTATCGTGAATGGGCCGAGACCTACGACGAAAACGCCCGCGCCGCCGAGGCCGCCGCCCGTCTCGGCATCCGTATGTATTTGGGTCCATCTTACCGCAGCGGCCTGCCGATGGTGCAGCCGGATGGCGGCTTGGCGATGCACTTCGATGCCGAGCGCGGCATGGCCGGGCTGGCCGAGGCCGTGCGTTTTGTGCGCGATTTCGACGGCGCCCACGACGGCCTCATTCGCGGCTTTTTGCAGCCCGACCGCATCGAGGGCTGCACCGATGCATTATTGCAAGCCAGCGCCCAAGCCGCGCGGGCGCTGGGCGTGCCGCTACGCTTGCATTGCTGCCAAGGGCAGGTCGAGGTGCGCATGGTGCATGAGCGTTGGGGCAAATCGTCGTTGGCGGTGCTGCACGATCTGGGCTTTTTGCACGGCACGCGGCCCTTGCTGCCTCATGCCTGGTATTTGGGCGGCATCGCACCCACACCCGCACAAATCGAGCGCGAGATCGGCTGGCTGGCGCAATCGGGCGCAACCGTCGTGCAATGCCCGGTGGTGGGGGCGCGGCACGGCGATGTGCTGCGTTCATTCCGCCGCTTCCGCCAGCGCGGCATCAACATTGGCCTCGGCACCGACACCTACCCGCCCGACATGATCTTGAACATGCACACCGGCGTGATGTTGGCACGGGTGGCCGACGGCAATATGGAGACCAGCGCCGCCGATTATTACACCGCCGCCACCCTCGGCGGGGCCAAGGCGCTCGGTCGGCACGATATCGGCAGGCTCGCGCCCGGTGCGCTGGCCGATATCGTCATCTTCGACCTGAGCAATCCGCGCATCGGGCAGGTGCACGACCCCATCCAAACCATGCTGCTCAACGGCACAGGCCGCGACATCCGCACCGTCATTGTGAATGGGCGGGTGGTGGTGCGCGATGGCGCTGTGCCGGGCATTGACCTGCCCGCCTACCACGCCCGCGCCCAGCAGCAATTCAACAAACTCATCGCCTCCTACCCCGAACGTGCGCACCTGCACCCGCCCGTGTCCGAGATTTTTAAGCCGTCGTTTGGGGAATAGGGGATAGGGATTGAGGATTAAAGATTAGGGATTAAAAGGAATCTCTAATCTACAATCCCTAGTCCCCAATCCCTAATCCCTAATCCCTTAGGACTTACGCGCATTAAAAACATTTCACCACAAAGAACACAAAGCTCGCAAAGAAAAGAAAGGTTTACAAATGCAAATCTTCAAGTTCTTTGTGTGCTTTGTGGTGACAATCAAACTTTTGCGTAAGTCCTACCCTAATCCCCAATCCCCAATCCCCAATCCCTATTCACAATCTTTGACACAGTTACAATGGGGGCCAATTTGTCTATGAATACACCCTTGCCCGCTGCCGCCCAACGGGTGCAGGCCGCCTTGGCTGCACTCGACATTAGCACCCGCGTTGTCGAGTTCCCGCAGGGCACGCGCACGGCTGCCGATGCGGCGCAAGCCATCGGCTGCACCGTCGCCCAAATCGCCAAGTCAATCATCTTTCGCGGCGCGGCATCGGGCAAGGGCGTATTGGTCATCACCAGCGGGGCCAACCGCGTCAACGAAAAACAGATCACGCAGCATATCGGCGAGGCCCTCGGCAAGGCCGATGCCGCTTTTGTGCGGGCCAAGACCGGCTTCGTCAGCGGCGGGGTTCCGCCGTTGGCCCATGCCGAGCCGTTGGTGACGTTGTATGACGAAGACCTGTGGCAATTTGACGAAATTTGGGCCGCCGCAGGCACCCCCAGCACCGTCTTTCGGCTCACCCCGAACGACCTGCTGCGCATGGGCGAAGGCAAAAAAGTAAACGTGAAGTGAATGATGAGTGATGAATGATGAATGATGAATGATGAGTAACGAGTAACGAGTAACGAGTAAATAGTCACTTGTTACTCATTACTCGTTACTCGTTACTTATTACTCGTTACTTATCCACTCATCACTCAGAATAAGGAAGGTTTTTTTTAATGGCAAAAGGACGACGATCAGATTGGAAACCCGGCGCGGCGATGGGCGGCGGCGGGATGGCAGGCGGGCAAGGTGGCATGATGGCCCGCGTGCAAAAAATGCAAGAAGAAATGAAGGTAGCACAATCCGAGCTTGAAAACGAGCTGGTCAATGTGACCTCGGCGGGTGGCGCGATCACCATCACCATCAGCGGGCATCAGCGGGTGCAAAGCATCAGCATTGACCCCAGCTTGGTTGACCCGAACGATGTCGGCATGCTCGAAGATGCGCTGTTGACCGCTGTCAACGAAGCGATTGTGAAATCACAAGAACACGCCTCGCAGCGCCTCGAAAGCATCACCGGCGGGGTGTCGTTACCGGGCATGATGTAAGTGAGTGAATGAGTGAATGAGTGAATGAGTGATTTGAGGAATGGGGAAATGAGAGATTTGGGATTAGGGATTGAAGATTCCTCAATCTTTTCCTAGCAATCATTCATTCACTCATTCACCCATTCACTCATTCACCCATTCATTCATTCACCCATTCACTCATTTTAAAGAGATGAGCAAAAGCCTCCCCCCATCGGTGGCGCGGTTAATTGACGCCTTTGCGCAATTGCCCGGCATCGGCCCCAAGTCAGCATCGCGGCTGGCCTATCATTTGCTGCGTGCGCCGGTTGAGCATTCGCTCATGCTGGCCGATGCCTTGCGTGACCTCAAGGCCCGCACAAAATTATGCTCGCGCTGCTTCAACATCACCGAGAGCGACCCGTGCGAAATTTGCGCCGACGAACGGCGCGACCAAGGGTTAATTTGTGTGGTCGAAGACCCACTCGATGTGTCGGCGGTGGAGCGCGTGCGCAGTTTTAACGGCGTTTTCCATGTGCTGCATGGCGTCATTTCGCCGATGAACGGCATCGGCCCCGACGATCTTAAGATCAACGAGTTGATCGCCCGCATCGGCAAACAAGCCAGCACCGATACCCCTGTGCGCGAGGTGATTCTGGCGACCAACCCCACGCTCGAAGGCGAAAACACGGCGGCGTTTATTCAGCGCAAGCTCGCCAACAGCAGCAAGGTCTCGGTCAGCCGCTTGGCACGCGGCCTGCCCGTTGGCGGCGACCTCGAATACGCCGACGAAGTCACGCTCAGCCGCGCCCTCGAAGGGCGGCAGCGCCTTTAGGGGCGTGGAACGTGCAATGTAGAAAGTGGGAAGAGGGTGTCGTTTCAACTGGTTAGCACCGAGAGCAGTTCAATAATATTGCCTTCGGGGTCAGTGACATAGCACACATTCAGGCGCGTGCCAGTGGCGGTGGTCAGCACGACGATCTCGCCAATGCGTTGCCCGCCTGCCGCCAAAACCGTCGTTTGGGCCTGCATCACATCGTCCACAAAAAACGCCAAATGCCCATACCCCAGCCGGTTGACGGCGGGCGTGGGTTTGGGCAGCACCTCGTTGTAGCCAAAAATTTCAAGCGTCGGGCCGGCCTCGCCACAGCCCGGCAACCGCAAATGCACCCCGCGCAACCGCTCGCCTTTCAGCGCCGTCAGCGCATCGAGCGCATCCCCATGATAGTCGCGTTCGGGCGGCACAGGCACGCAGCCAAAGACATTTTCATAAAACGCCGCCAACGCCCGCCAATCGCGGGCAATGAGATTGGTATGGATATATTTTGCATTCATCATTAGGATGTATTTTAACGACGCCAGCCATACGCAAAATAAGCGAGATCGCGCAGAGAAAACGCGACATGGCAATGATTCCGACCCGCTTAGACAAAGCGAATATATTTCTGAAAGGGTCTAATAAAGCGGTACAATCATAGTCGTTTCATTTACAAAATGAGAACTTAGGAGAAAAAGTATGTTAAAAATTGGTGTCATCGTGGGCCGCGAATGGTCATGGCCTCCTGCATTTATCGAAGAAGTCAACAAACGCAATGACGGTGTGATCGCCGAATATGTCAAATTGGGCGGCACACGCATGGATGAATTGTGCCAGTATGCCGTCATCATTGACCGCATCTCGCACGAAGTGCCGTATTACCGCAGCTATCTCAAGGTTGCCATGCTGCAAGGCACACACGTCATCAACAATCCGTTCATGTGGACTTCGGATGATAAATTTTTCGAGTCGGCTTTGGCGACCAAGCTCGGCGTCGCGCATCCCAAGACCATCGCCTTGCCCAATAAAGATTATGTGCCCGGCATTGTGCATTCGGAAAGCCTGCGCAACCTGAGTTACCCCGTGCCTTGGCGCGAGCATATTGAGTATTTGGGCGGTTTCCCGGTTATTTTAAAAGATGCGCATGGCGGCGGCTGGAAGAATGTGGCCGTGTGCAATAATTTTGATGAACTGTGGGCGCGTTATAACGAGAGCGGTTTGCTCACGATGGTGCTACAAGAATACATCAAGTGGGATGCGTATTTGCGCTGTATGTGCTTGGGCCAAGAGGAGATTTATGTCTCGCGCTATGACCCGAATGCCCGCAAATATTTGGCGCACGATCTGTCGCCTGAAATGCACGAGCGCGTGGTCAAAGATTCGCTGACATTGGTGCGGGCGCTCGGCTACGATATGAACACCATCGAATGGGCGATTCGTGACGGCATTCCGTATGCCATTGACTTCATGAACCCCGCGCCCGACATGGACATTAATTCGACGGGCTACGCCTATCATCGCTGGTGCGTCGAACACATGGCCGATATGTGCATCCGCCTCGCCAAAAATCCGCGCCCGCAACAAGCACCCTACCGGCTTTAGCTTTTTAATCTCCGCTTTTCCGCTATCAAAAATCTATGGATAGCGGAAAAGCGAAAATAAAGAAGAAGCGGAGAATTCATAATATAAAAAAATGGCTTCAACTTTGCGTCACCAAGATATTGATCCAGAAACCAATAAATTAGCAACAAAAATAATTGGTGCAGCAATTGAAGTGCACAAAGCATTAGGTCCCGGTTTTAAAGAATCAATTTATGAAGAAGCCTTTGCGCTGCAACTTACAAAAGATCAAATTCCTTTTGAGCGGCAATGTGAACATAATGTCTATTACCTCGACAAGTTAGTTGGAACAGGACGATTAGATTTTTTCATTGATAAAAGAGTCGTTGTCGAATTAAAAGCAGCCGCCGAAATTACAGATGTTCATATGGCACAAGTAATCAGTTACCTTAAGTTAACAAACGCTCGCGTGGGTTTTATCTTTAATTTTTATGTCGTATCTCTGAGCTATGGCGGCATAAAACGGATTTTACGACCGTCCATCCTTAAGTAATCAATCCAAATTCTTAAAACTCCGTTTCTCCGTATTTTTCGCGTCTCCGTGATCCTTTTTTTATATCAACCAATTAGTTATGAATCTTACGAAAGCCATTGACCATTACCACAGCCTGCTTACGCCCGAGATCGCGGCGGAATCGCAGGCACAGATGGAAGAAATGCAACGCAAAGGCGGCATGTTTTTTGGCACACGCCCGTTGTGTTCGGTATTACGCCCGCGCTTTCTCAGCACCGCCCAATATCACTTTTTGCAGCGCTCGTTGGCCGCCATGATGCCGGCCTTCGACAAGGCCACCCATGCCGCTTTGCATGATGAGAGCATTCGCGCCCAACTCGGCCTCAACGATTGGGAAGAGCAACTCATCCGCTTCGATCATGGCTATGCCGCCGCCTCGCCATTGGGCCGCATGGATGAATTTTATGTGCCTGATATGCAAGGCGATGGGCTTGGCAGTTTGGCCATGACCGAATATAACGCCGAAGTGCCCGCCGCGCCCGCCTACAATGCCTTGCTCACCGAGATGTTCAGCGCCATGCCCATCATGCGCGAATTTGAGAAAACGTATGAAATGCGCCCGCTCCATGCGCGACATCACACGCTAAACGTGTTGCAAGATTGCTATAACCAGTGGCGCAAAACCAGCCACGCCAGCGATCTCGCCGCCAAGCCGCGCATCGGCATCCTCGATTGGAAAGAAGTGCCAACTTACAGCGAGTTTGTCATGTTCCGCGATTTCTTTATGCAGCACGGCTACGAGTGCGAAATTTGCGACCCGCGTGAGGTAACATATGAAAACGGCAAATTGCTCACACCCAGCGGCTTCCACATTACGCTTATTTACAAGCGCGTTTTGTGGAGCGAATGGGTAGAGCGCGGCGGCCTCGACCAGCCTTCGATTAAGGCTGTGCTCGATCGCAACGTGTGTGTGGTCAATCCGCCGCGCTGCAAATTGATGCACAAAAAAGCCAGCTTTGCTGTGCTGAGCGACGAACGCAATGCCAGCCTATTCAGCGCCACCGAACTGAAAGCCATCCACACCTACATCCCTTGGACGCGCGTGGTTGAAGAACGCCGCACCCAAGTGCTGGGGCAAGCCATTGACCTGGTGCCGTATATTTCGGCCAACAAAGACCAATTGGTGCTAAAACCAAACGACGATTATGGCGGCAAAGGGGTTATTTTGGGCTGGACGGTGGATCAAAGCACGTGGGACAACATGCTGCAAGATTATCTAAAAGAGCCAGCCATTGTGCAACATCGCGTGCCTGTGCCCAGCGAGCCATACGCGGGCTATATTGACGGTCAATTTTATGTCATTGATCGTATGCTCGACACCGACCCCTACCTCTTTTATGGCACACACATGGCCGGTTGTCTCACCCGCCTCTCCACCGCCGCCTTGCTCAATGTCACCTCTGGCGGCGGCAGCACCGTGCCAACGGTGATTGTGGAGCACAGGTAGTGGATAGTGGATAGTGATAGTGGATAGTGAATAGCATTCTCTATTACTATCCACTATCACTATCTACTATCCACTTCCACCGCGTCGCCCACACGAAGCACGCCGGTTTGCGAGCCGAGGGCGACGAGGTTTTGGCAAAAAATTATGGCGTTGTTCCACAGGCGATATTTCGCCAAGGTGGTGTTTGGTTCGGTGCTGGTGCTAATGCCGGTAGCTTGATCAATGGTCGGCACGCTACAGCGCACACACGGCTTTGTCAGACCAAAACGCATCTCGCCGATGCGGATGTCTTTCCACGTATCTTCGGCATACGGCTGATCGGCCTCGCCGTCAATGACGATGTTGGGGCGAAAACGGTTCATCGGCAACGGACCAGCCCCTGCTGGCAAACGCGCATTTAGGTCCGCCAACGACGCCTCTGAGCCAAGCAAATAGGGATAGCCATCGGCAAAACCCACTTGATCATTCGCATGGCGGGCAAATTCGGGGTTAACCGAGCGCACATGTCCATCTGCCATGCGCACCAGCCGCACCGCCTTGCCCAAAAAGTCGCTCAGCCATTGCGCTACCACATCGCCTTGGTCAACCGCCTCACACGTGCTGCGCCACACCACCACCTTATATTTTTGCCCACGATCGCCCACCTCAATGCTCAAAGGCTGCATGTCCGGCGCATTCAGCGTCAGCGTATCTTCAAACATCGTGGGCGAAATCAGCGCCATGCGCGGCAAAACACGCTGCGTCAAAAATAAGCCGTCGCTATCCACCAGCATCATGCTGCGGTCATGTTCAATGCCACGCACATTGCATGGCGCGTGGGTCAAATGCGTGCCTTTGCACGATTTGATCGGGTAGGTAATTAGGTCTGTGACTTTCATGCTAATAATCTTATTGCTACTCTGGCTTAGGCGTCGCCAGCCATTGCCGTGCTTGATCCACCGAAGTGAAATCAATTAAGGCTTCGCCAAACTCGCTCAACCGTTCAAGGCTCATTTGCCGCAATTGCAATGCAATATCAATCGGCAAATTCCCAAATCGGCGTTGAAATTGTCGAGTTGCCAATTCAATTAGGCCAGACTGCTTGCCCTCGACCAAGCCAACCTGCTTGCCCTCAATCAAGCCAACCTGTTTGCCATGAATTTCCCCTTCTAAGAAAAGTTGTTGCGCTATTGTCATTGCACCCTCCTGCGTTTGCTGATCGGTAAATTCCTCTTGAATCGTTCGTTCAAATTGGTCACGCGACAACTGTGTCGCACTCGTCATGACGTATCGTAGCACAATTTGCACATAAGTTTTAATTGCATCTTATACCAACCGCTTAATCAAGCTGGAATAAATTAAGTTACATAAATCGCCACGTCACCTCGACGCGCAGCGAGGGGTCTTTACGGAAAATCGACACGATGATTAAGTTTACGCAAAGATTCCTCCTCGTAGTTTACCCTGAGCTTGTCGAAGGGTCGGAATGACGCGCAAAATATATGCAATTAAAGTCCATCTTGAGCATGCGGTTAGTATTAGAGTTAAAATGGGCAGCGTGCCTCCCAATCAAGTTAACAGATTTATTCGATCGGGTTAGGGGTTTACGAAAATTTTATTTTCATCACAAAACTCACCAATAAAAAAACATTTGTAATGGCTCACACCCCTCATTTGGAATAAAGATGCTAAATTTGGTTATCATGTGGAATTTAATTGACGAAAACAAGAAATCAGAAAGATATTTGAAGGGGTGAAAATGCATACCTACTTAATCAACCTCTTGCTCTGTGAAATTAATTTTTTTTCACGGAATAACGAAAAATAATTCTGTTGAACGACCACTTTGACTTTGTTTAATTCAAAGCAGGGGTGTGAGCCATTACAAACATTTGCATTAAAAAGTATCTTTCGCCACAAAAATGCATTCAACGCAACACGCCATTTTTAAAATCAAAAAAAATTGTCTCGTATAAAACGACAGATCTCACAAGATATCTTTACTATTTTGAAGACTGAACACAAATTTATAAAGGTTTCCTTTAATATCTCCAACAAAAATTTGTATATCCTCAGCCCATATTGCTTTTAAACTATTAATCTTGTGGTCGATATGTGCATTGGCAATGTAATCGCATTCTTCAAGATCATAAATTTTTATTTCATTGCCATGAGAAAAAACAACCATATTGTTATTTATACAAATATTATGCACTTGTATTCGTAAGTGTATACTTTTTATCTCATTTAAAGTCTGTAAATCTAGTATTACTAAATCACCATTTCCAGATGCATAAACAAGTTGGCTACGATCAACATCTAAACACTTAATTTCATATCTTGAAGAATAATTTTTTAACAGGGTTCCGGTCACATAATCCCAGATTTTAATGGTTTTATCATTAGAGGCGGAAATCAAAAGGCTGTTCACTACATCTAAGTTTAAAGTTTTTATAATCGATTTATGTCCTCTAAGAATTAACTTTTCATTTTTTGTATTTAAATTCCATAATTTAATATTACATTCATCATTAAAGTCCGATATAACAACAAGGTCTTTACTAT
>JAHBAL020000185.1 GCA_018500105.2 Anaerolineae bacterium | reverse complement strand
AGATGTGTATAAGAGACAGTGGCAGTTGGCGTGCCGCGAGTGCGGTCGAGCGCCTCGCCTAAGCGCGTTTGAAAGCTGTCAACCCGCTCATTCAGCAACTTGTTGGCCTCGCCGAGTTTACCCGGCAAATTGCCTGCCGATGCTGGCGTTGCAATGGCTGCGGCTGCGGTCATGGGCGTGCTTGTTTCACGCGCCGCCGCTTGATTAAGTTTCACCACAATATCGCCGTTGCTAAGCAGGCGGGTGTCGCTGGCAAATGCGTCGCCGTTCAACATCGCCAAAAACACGCCAATAGCAACGACGCCAAGCAACATGCCAAAGGCAATTAAAAATACAGGTCGGTTTGTCAATCCTTTTCCCCTGTAACAGTATAGAAATTTAATACGGGAATAGATGAAAAATAAATGAGAGTTTTCTCATGTTTCGCGGCAATGATGCCTACACCGGCTGCGCCTCATGCGCAACTAAATCAGCCAAGTGTTGCATCAGTTCGCGGGTGATGGGGCCGGGCGTGCCGTCGCCGATGTGCTGATCGTTAATCTTGACCACTGGCAAAATCTCACGCGAGACGCTGGTGATGAAGCATTCGCGCAATTGCGCCAAGTCGGCGATATTCACTGCCACCCGCTGCACTGGCAACACCGCTTGCGCCAATTCGAGCGTAAGGGCGCGGGTAACGCCAAATAACACGCGCCCTTCTTCGGTGCGCAAGGTGCGTAGGTTACCCAATATGCCAAAGAAATTGCTGCTTAGCCCCTCCAAAATCGCACCATCTTCGGCCACCATCAACCCTTCGTGAATTTCATTCGGCAGCGTTTTGTAAGCGGCGCTGGCGGTTGTGTTGAACGCGGTGCTTTTGGCGAGCGGATTCTCGCGGCGCAGCGGCACAGTCATACACGCAACGCCTTGCCGATATAGCTCGGCGGGATAAGGCGTAAACGGCTCGATTGTGGCAAAAAATTGGGATTCGGATTGTGGCGCGGCGGCAAACGTCAGCCGCATCCGCAATTCTGCGCCATCGGCATGACGCAACGCAGCGCGAATCGTGTCACAGGCCAACGGGCGATCCAATTGCCGCACATGGCCCATCAGCGCCAACGAATCTTCGAGGCGCGTTAGGTGCTGGTTTAGCCGCAAAATGCGATTGGGGGGATAAATGCGAAAAGTGGTGTATGCCCCGCTGGGCAGCGCATCGGCTGCGGCCCGCATATTGGCATATTCACCTAGCTGTGAAATGCCCGATTGGGTTGCTGTAAATGTTTTCACCAAGATATATTTTAAATACTCGTCGGTATAGGACTTACGCAAATAAGAAATGTTTTACCACAAAGAACACAAAGTTCACGAAGATAAGAAAGGGTTTGTGATGCAAATCTTTGAGTCCTTCGTGCCCTTTGTGGTAAAAATAAAGCCTTGCGTAAGTTCTAAGTATTAAGATTAAACTAAATTGAGCCTATTTGCTGTTCAATGCCTGCACATACAGCGCCTCAAGCGCCTCAACGCAGCGCTCCCATGTGTAATGGGTTTCGACCAATCGGCGGCCTTGCGCGGCCAAGCGGGTGCGCAGCGGCGCATCGGTAAGCAGGCGCTGCACTTGGGCGGCGAACTCGCTGGGCGTATGCGCAATCAGCAAATGCTGATCGTGGGCCGCGTCAACGCCGCCGATACCGAACGGCGTAACAACGGCGGGCGTGCCGCAGGCCATCGCTTCGATCACCTTAAATTGCATTCCCGACCCGGCTTGCATGGGCATAACGGCGACACTGGCACGGCCCAAATAATCGGCCACACGCTCGACATGCCCTGTCACCACAATATTTGGGTCGTTTTGGGCCAAATGCGCAATTTGTGGGTGTGGGTCTGTGCCGACAATGTAAAAACGCACCGCCGGATTTTGTTGTTTGATCAACGGAAAAACATGCTGAATAAACCAAGCCACGCCATTTACATTTGGAAAATAACGCATATTGCCGCTGAAAACAAGCATATTTGGCTCGCGTTCGTGTTGCGACACAAATGGAAAATGATCCAACTCAACCCCATTGGCGTTCACATGCAAATTGGCAAAATTGCCAATGGCAGCGCGATCGCTGGCCGAAACGATGGTGGCGTGATCATAGCGTTGGCAAATGTGGCGCTCGTAACGCTGCATATTGCGCCACTCTAGCCACGCCGCCAGCCACATCGGCCCGCGCTCTTGCTGATGGCGGCGGTGCATATTGACCGACAGCGCGTCAATTAAGTCAATGACACGCGGCAGACGAGCATCATTTTCAAAATAAGGGGCCATACGCGCCAACTGCACATGCACGAGATCAAATTTTTGCTGCGCCAAGGCCGATTGCACCGCGTCGCGCATGGCGCGAGACTGAAAAAGAGCGGTTTGAAACGGATAGCCCGACATCACCCCGCGCAAAAACCAGCCGATCATGCTGATATGTTTGAGCGGCACGGTGACGACACGCTGGCAAAACGACTGAATAATTTCCGCGCCCGGGGCGTGCCCGCCAACATCATCGAAAGCAACCAAGGTGATGTGATGCCGCTGCGACAGTAAACGCAACTGATGATACGCCCGCACCTGATCGCCTTTGAATGGTGGATAGGGAAAGCGCGGGGTGAGAAAGAGAATGTTCACGTGCTTGCAGTCTTGGATAGCAATGTTAGCATTAGTTTGGCGCTGCTCTGCCAATTAAATTGCGCGGCGCGGGCCAAACCCGCCGTTCGCAACCGCTGCCGCAATGAAGCGTCGTGGTGCAATTGTTGAATGGCGGTGCATAAAGCCGACACATCATTGGGGTTGATGAGCAAGGCTGCGCCTTCGGCAATTTCGGGCAATGAAGTGGTGTTGGCGGTGATAACCGGCGTCCCGCATTGCATCGCTTCTAGCACAGGCAAGCCAAACCCTTCGTAACGCGACGGGTAAAGCAACATTTCGGCTGCCGTATAAAGGGCGGCAAGATCGCGCTCGCTGACAAAGCCAAGCAACTGAATTTGCTGCCCCAAACGCAACCCGCGCTGCGCCACCAATGCAGCAAAATGAGCTTGGGCGCTTGGGTCGAGGCCGGTGATAACCAACGTCAGGTCGCTGGGTTGTAATTGCTCAAGCGCCTCAATCAACAGCGCCGTATTTTTGCGCGGGTCAATGGCCCCCAAGCCAAGCGCATAAGGCGGCTTCACTTGCAAACGGCGAAGCACTTCGTTTACCGCATCAGCAGACTGAGGCGCATATTCTGCCGCTGCCGCTAAAGGCACAACCTGAATTTCGTCGCTCGGTTGTCTTAGCCATTGGCCGAGATGTTGCGCAATATCGTTGCGTGAAAACTGCGAATCGGTGGTGATAAGGTTAGCGCGGTGCGCGGCACGCGGCACAACCCAACGCCGATACAGCCGCCCCAACTGCTGATAGCGCGACGGCGAGGCGGGCAATTGGCCGGGCTGTGTGCCGATGGGCAGCATATACATGACATCGTGAATGGTGAGCGCCAATTTCACACGTGGCGATAGCCGTATGGGGCCAGTGTTGGCGGGGCAATACAACACATCTACCGCGTCACGCAGCGCCTGACGCGGCAGAGCCAATTGTTCCCACAACGGGTAAAAACGCGGCCCAAGCCGAACGATCTTGATGGCAGGCTGCGCAAATGCAGCGGCGGCCTGCGAACCGGTCGTGCTGTCCACATACAGCGTCATGCGCAAATTGCTTGGCTGTGCCGCCAACCGCTGCGCCCATGCTTGCACGAGGCTGTGGACGACTGTGCCCATGCCGCGCCGATAATGCATGAGCCGCGCATCAACGCCAAGATGAAATGCCATAAATTTGTAAGTTCACAAGTATATAATCACCGCATATCTGCCCTTTTCAAGGGCTTAATCTTTAACCCTCAAATTCCAACCTGTCATTGTTGTGTTAGCCAAACGTATTATTCCCTGTTTCGATGTCGCCCATGGCCGTGTGGTCAAAGGCGTTAATTTTGTCAACCTGCGCGACGCAGGCGATCCGGTCGAACAAGCCGGTATTTACAACGACGAACGCGCCGACGAGCTGGTTTTTCTCGATATCATGGCCTCGCACGAGGGGCGCGGCACGCTGGTGGATATGGCGCGGCGGGTGGCCGATCACGTTTTCATTCCGTTTACCATTGGCGGCGGCATTCGCACCCCCGATGATTTCCGCACCATGCTTCTGGCGGGGGCCGACAAATGCTCGATCAACAGCGCGGCAGTGCGCAACCCAAACCTGATCAATGAGGCGGCTTGGCGTTTTGGGGCGCAATGTGTGGTGCTGGCGATAGACGCGCGGCGGCATGGGGATTCGTGGCTGGTGTATTTGAATGGCGGGCGCGTGCCCACCGAAATTGACGCGATATCGTGGGCGGTCGAGGCCGAAGGGCGCGGCGCGGGCGAAATTTTGTTGACCAGCATGGACACCGATGGTATGCAAACCGGTTACGATTTGCCGCTCATTCGTGCCATCACCAGCGCCGTCAATATCCCTGTGATTGCATCGGGCGGGGCCGGACGCTTAGAACATTTCTATGAGGCGATTGATGCTGGCGCAAGCGCAGTCTTAGCGGCATCGGTCTTTCATTACAAGACTTTTCGCGTTGGCGAGGTCAAGCGTTATCTGGCGAGTCGTGGGGTTTCGGTGCGATTGTGACCTAAACAACATTGTTGCGGTGTTTTGCATTTGCAACCTTGAAATCTGATTATATTTTGCCTTATTGTCAATGTTCTCTAATTTTAGTTTTGTCTTTGACTAATTTTGATAATTTTCGTTATAGGGCCTTCGTGCAAAAGGCTGAGAGCAACTAGGCCCTTCTCTATGTGCCACTGGGCGGTTTTTCTCTTACAATTTGCGCACAATGCCTTGCAATAAGACAATTAGAATCCTCTTAGTGGACAACCAAGCCTCGGTGCGACAAGGTCTGAAAATGCAGCTTTCGCTTGAGCCAGATTTGATCGTGATTGGCGAAGCGAACGATGGCGATACGGCGGTTAAGATCGCAGCAACGCTCAAGCCAGACGTAACCGTGATGGATGTGGACATGCCCTATGTGAATGGCATTACCGCCACTGAGCGCATTTGCCAAAACGAACCCAGCAGCAAAGTGGTGGTGTTGACGATGTATGCCGACCCAGTGACCAAGCGCAACGCCGTCGCCGCTGGTGCAATTGACGTGATCGAAAAACAGCCCTCGCCCGCGCTGTTAATGAACGCCATCCGCGCCGCATATTCTTGCGGTCACCATGCAATCAACGTCTAATTTAGTTTTCGGTCTCGGCCCGCGCATAACGAAAGGTGCAGCAAGGTGCGCCTTGCATGATGGTTTGGGCGCGTTCTAACTTGATGTCGGGGTTAAAGCCCTCAATGAGTGCGCCGTCGCGGTTGCACGAGAGCGTCGCGCCCAATTCGGCCAGCCCCAAGGCGCGATACATTTCGGCATAGCGGCAGCGGGTAACATTGAACTCGAAACGTTGGTCGGTTTGGGTCAACACCTCAATTTCTAGCGCGTTGTCTTTGGTCCAATTCGCCATTGATTTGGCAAAATGATGGGTGCTATTGCCACCCATTTGCCCGGCCAAAGCCGCGCCCTGCGTTTGTGCCAGTTTGATAATGGTGTCGCGTAGCACCGCCAACACCCGGTCACGATCAAACTCACGGCACATCGCCTCGATGATGGGGCCAATCACCCGCGCTTCGATCTCGCGGCGTTTCAACACCCCGATATCGTTTAATGTGTCGGACGGTAATTGTGTGAGAATCGTATTTGACATAGGGGTATTTTAGCGGGTGCAGGGTGCAGGTGGCAGAGTTGCAGGTGGCAGGTTGCAGAGTTGCAGAGTTGCAGAGTTGCAGGTGGCTACTTTGCCACTTTGCAACCTGCAACCTGCCACTTTGCCACCTGCAACTCTCCCCCCTCCCCCAAATGGTATACTGTCGGACATCAATGCCAAGCCGCATTAACATCTCGATTATTAGCATTATTATTGCGCACATGATTATTATTGTGCGCAGCGATAGCGCCCTGTCTGGATGGCAAATGAGGTGAGCAGAAAACACGTATCATCAACACAACATGAAACGCCTTCCCGAACAGGGGAGGCGTTTTTTTTTATTTTAAATTTTGGATTTTAGATTAGCATCGCAAAATTCAAAATCTAAAATCTAAAGCAAAACGCCCATGATCTATCTATATGACACAACCCTACGCGATGGCACGCAAGGCGAAGCCATCAATTTCTCGGTAGATGACAAATTACGCATCGCCCAACGCCTAGACCAATTTGGTATGCACTATATCGAGGGCGGCTGGCCGGGCAGCAACCCCAAAGATGCCGAATTTTTTGCCCGTGCGCGTCAGCTTCACTTCAAACAGGCCAAACTCGCCGCGTTTGGCAGCACGCGCCGCGCCAATAGCCGCGTGGATGACGACCCGCAAATTAAGCTGCTGGTGGACGCGCATACGCCCGTGGTGACGATGGTGGCAAAAACCAGCAAATTGCACGTGACGCATGTGCTCGAAACCGATATCGAAGAAAATCTCGACATGATCGCCGACAGCGTGTCGTATTTTCATCAACGCGGCAAAGAGGTAATGCACGATGCCGAGCATTTTTTTGATGGCTTCAAACTCGACAAAGATTACGCCATTGCCACCTTACGCGCCGCGATGGATGCCGGAGCCGATTGGTTGGTGCTATGCGATACCAACGGCGGCACGATGCCATGGGAAGTGGAGGAAATTGTGGGCGTGACCATGCGCGAATTGGGACTGGATAGGCGCGGGGGCAATGCGAACGCCGCCAATGTGCGGCTGGGCATTCACACCCACAACGATGCAGGGGTGGCGGTTGCCAATGCCTTGGCCGGGGTGCGGGCGGGTTGCCGCCAAGTGCAAGCGACGGTAAACGGCTATGGCGAGCGTGTCGGCAATTGCAATATTATTGACACCATTGCCAACCTGAAGCTAAAGCTCAAACGCGATTGCGTCAATGACGCGCAATTGCGCGGGCTGACTGATTTGTCGCGCTATGTCTCTGAAATGGCAAATGTTGCACATAATATTCGTGCGCCCTATGTCGGGCAAGCTGCATTTGCGCACAAAGGCGGCATCCATGTGGCAGCCATTCTCAAGCTCGAAGAAAGCTATCAGCATATTGACCCAACGTTGGTGGGCAACCAAAAACGGGTATTGGTGAGCGAGCTGAGCGGGCGCGGCAATATTATGTATAAGGCGCAAGAATATGGGTTGGATGCGAGCAAAGACGAAGTAAAGCAGGTATTGGCGCAAATTAAAGAAATGGAGAATCGCGGTTTTTTCTTTGAAGGAGCCGATGCGACAGTCGAATTGATGCTGCGGCGGGCACAACCGGGTTATCAAAAGCCATTTCAAATGATTGACTTTTTAACAGTGGTTGAGAATCGGGCCGGCATGGGATTAATCGCCGAGGCCAATGTGAAGGTGCGGGTTGGCAATGAGGTGGCGCACACCGCCGCCGAGGGCGACGGGCCAGTGAACGCACTCGACCGCGCCTTGCGCAAGGCGCTTGCACCGCATTACCCCAAGATCAACCATGTGCATTTGACCGATTACAAGGTGCGCATTTTAGACGGTGACAAGGCCACCG
>JAHBAL020000312.1 GCA_018500105.2 Anaerolineae bacterium | reverse complement strand
TTAGGACTTACGCGCATTAAAAACATTTCACCACAAAGAGCACAAAGTTCACAAAGAAAAGAAAGGTTTATCAATACAAATCTTCGAGTTCTTTGTGTGATTTGTGGTGAAAATCAAGCATTCGCGTAAGTCCTATACTTAACACTTAGCACTTAGCACTTAGCACTTAGCACTTAGCACTTACAACTAAGAAAATGAACAAAACATCACATATTGATACATTTGCACGGGATAATTTGCCGCCACAAGCGATGTGGCCGGAGATGATTTTCGAGATCCCAGAGGTGCAATATCCGTCGCGCGTCAATTGTGGGGCCGAGTTGCTCGATGCTTGGATTGCGCGGGGGTGGGGGGATCGGCGTGCCATTTGGGATGCCGAGCATGGCTGGACAACGTATGGTGCGTTGTTCAACTATGTCAATCAAATTGCCAACTTTTACCAAAACGACCTTAAATTAGTGCCCGGCAACCGAATTTTGCTGCGCGGGGCGAATAATTTGCAGATGTCGTGCTGTTGGTTGGCGGCCATGAAAGCCGGGCTTGTGGTAGTTACGACCATGCCGATGTTGCGGGCCAAAGAACTGGTTGACGTGATCGAAAAGTCGCAAACACAAGCCGCTATTTGCGACAGCTTGCTCAAAGATGAATTGATCGCTGCCCAGCAACAATGCCCAAGTTTGACCCAGATCGTCTACTATCACGACGATTCGGCCAACGGATTGCACCCGCGTTTCTCAAAGCAGCCAACGACCTTTACAAATGTGGATACGGCGGCAGACGATGTGTGCATGATCGCATTCACCAGCGGCACAACCGGCAAGCCCAAAGGCACCATGCACTTTCACCGCGACGTTTTGACCATTTGCGATTGCTTCCCGAAGTCTATCGTCAAAATGACCAGCGATGATATTTGCATTGGCACGCCACCGCTGGCGTTTACCTTCGGTTTGGGCGCATTGCTCACTTTCTCGCTGCGACATGGCGCGGCAACGGCGATGGTCGAGAAGGCTACGCCAGCCTTGTTATTGCAGTGGATTGGCGATCTCGGCGCGACGATTTCGTGGACGGCTCCGACGTTTTATCGCCAAATGGCAGCGCTGGTGAAAAATCCGCCCGCAGGCAAGCAATTTAAGCTAAACACGTTACGCAAGAGTGTTTCGGCGGGCGAGGCGTTGCCGCTCAGCACCCGCGTCATGTGGCGCGAGGCCACTGGCATCGAGATGATTGACGGTTTGGGCGCGACCGAAATGCTGCATGTTTTCATCAGTGCTGCTGAAGAAGACGTGCGACCGGGCGCAACCGGTAAGCCGATTCCGGGTTACAAGGCCTGTGTCATGGATGAACATGGCAATCCGTTGCCGCCGGGTGAAGTTGGGCGCTTGGCGGTCAAGGGGCCGACCGGCTGCCGTTATTTGGCCGACGACCGGCAGAAAAATTATGCCAAAGGCGGCTGGAATTACACCGGCGATGCCTACATGATGGATGCCGACGGCTATTTCTGGTATCAGGCCCGCACCGACGACATGATTATTTCGGCGGGTTACAACATTGCCGGGCCAGAGGTCGAAGATGCACTATTGGCGCATCCGGCGGTGGCCGAGTGTGGTGTGGTCGGGGTTGCCGATGAAGATCGCGGCATGATTGTCAAGGCGTTTGTGGTGCTGCGGGCGGGTCATACTGGCGACGCGGCAATGATCAAGACGTTGCAAGATCACGTCAAGAACACCATCGCGCCATATAAATACCCGCGTGCCATCGAGTTCCGTGATGCATTGCCGCGCACCGAGACCGGCAAATTGCAACGTTTCCGCTTGCGGCAATAACAAATGCCATAAACACGAGTAAAATGTTGAATGACTATGATGGTGCAAACAATTTCCGTTACACTGCCAGACGCGACCTTGCGAAAATTGCAACGAGTGGCCGAAGTTAGTTATCGCAGCGTTGATGAACTGCTTGCCAGCATAATTGACACGACATTTGTGACGCTGCCAAATATTGCCGATGATATTGCGGGCGAAATTGCTGCCATGCGGTTGTTCAGCGATTCGGCATTATGGGCGGCAGCACAGTCGTCTTTGTCAATGGCGCAACAAACGCGCTTGGCGCAATTAAATCAATTTGCGGGCGAACGGAAATTGGCCAAAGCTGAATCAATTGAGCAACAAGCCTTGCTCGATCAATATCGGCGTGCAGTTTTGCGACGAGGACAGGCGCTTGCGTTGCTCAAACAGCGTGGTCATGCCATTCAACCTGCCAATCTAACCCCGATGGACTCAGAGTTGTCTGACGGCGATAACGATGCCTAAAATTGCGAAAGCCGTGCGCGACTTTGTTCGTCAACGTGCCCAAGACCGCTGTGAATACTGTGTTTCGCCAACATGGCTGACGGGTCAATTGCATGAGATTGATCATATTTTGCCGCGTGTGTTGGGCGGTGACAGCAATCCAGAAAATCTGTGTTTGGCATGTGCATCTTGCAATGGGCAAAAACGTGACTATGTTGAAGCACAGGATCCGTTAACAGGCACAATGGTGACTTTGTTTCACCCACGCAAGCATGAATGGCACACTCACTTTGAATGGAGTGTCGATGGCGTAACGATTTTGGGGCGCACCGCCATAGGGCGTGCAACTGTAATATTACTGGCGATGAATCACCCTTTGATCGTCTCAGCCCGTTCATTTTGGGTTGATTTAGGGGTGCATCCGCCCGATTGAATAATGACAACATCAAATTTAACCCGCGAGCAATTGCTCGCACGCGATCATGCTGATCCGCTGGCGGCTTACCGCGAGCAATTTCAGTTGCCGGATGGCATGATTTATCTCGATGGCAATTCGCTTGGGCCGTTGCCAAAGGTCACGCTGGGCCGTTTGACCAATGTGGCGCAGCAAGAATGGGGTGAATGGCTTATCACCAGTTGGAACAAGGCTGGCTGGATGGACATGCCGACCCGTTTGGGCGATAAGATTGGTCAGTTGATTGGCGCGGCGGCGGGGCAAGTGATTGTCGCCGACTCGACTTCGATCAACGTGTATAAAACGCTGGCGGCGGCGCTGGCGATGAACCCCGACAAACATGTGATTTTGTCAACCCCCGACAATTTTCCGACCGATTTGTATATGGCACAAGGCTTGATCGCCCAACTGGGTGGCAAGCACACGTTGAAATTGGTGGACGGCGAGGAGATTGGCGAGCATTTGAATGATGACGTGGCCGTGCTGACCTTGACGCATGTCAATTACAAAACCGGGCGTATGTATGACATGGCGGGTTTGACCGCCAAGGCCCATGCATGTGGGGCGCTGACCATGTGGGATCTGGCGCACTCGGCGGGGGCGTTGCCGGTGCATTTGGATGCGGCTCAAGCTGATTTTGCGGTGGGCTGCGGTTACAAGTATTTGAATGGTGGGCCGGGTGCGCCGGCATTTTTGTATGTCGCCGAGCGCCATCAAGCCAACTTTACCCAGCCGTTATCAGGTTGGCTGGGTCATGCCAACCCGTTTGCCTTCGATTGGAAATACGAGCCAGCCGAGGGCGTGGCCCGCTATATGTGCGGCACACCGCCGGTGCTGAGCATGGCAGCGCTTGAGTGTGGGGTTGATATGATGATCGCGGCAAATATTGACGCGATTCGAGAGAAATCCCTGCATTTGACCGATTTGTTTATTGCCGCTGTCGAGCAATTGTGTGCTGGGCATCCATTGCGCCTTGCCACCCCGCGTGACCGCGCCATTCGTGGCAGCCAAGTCAGCTTTCATCACCCCGAAGGCTACGCGGTGATGCAGGCGCTTATTGCCAATCAAGTGATCGGCGATTTCCGCGCCCCCGATATTATTCGCTTTGGCTTTACCCCCCTCTACACCCGTTACACCGATGTCTGGGACGCCGCACTGACACTCAAGCGCATCCTTGACACCCAAGCATGGGATCGCCCAGAGTGGAAACAACGCAAGAAAGTAACCTAAGGAGTGGAAAGTGCAAAGTGGAAAGTGGAAAGCGCAAAGCTTCACACTTTGCACTTTGCACTTTCCACTTTGCACTATGATTAAAATTCTTCAACCGCCCGATTGGGCGCGACCGCGTGGATATTCAAATGGCATTGCAGCGCGAGGCACATTGGTGTTTGTGGCGGGGCAAATTGGCTGGGACGCCGATTGTCAATTTCACAGCGATGACATGGTCGAGCAGACCGATCAAGCCCTGAAAAATATTGTGGCGGTGCTCGCCGAGGCTGGAGCCGAGGCGCAACACATTACCCGTATGACTTGGTATGTGACGAGCAAAGACGAATATCTTGCAGGCGGCAAAGCGCTTGGCAAGGTTTATCGTCGTTGGATGGGTGACCATTACCCCGTGATGACGGCGGTGCAGGTGGTAGCCTTGATCGAAGATCGCGCCAAAGTCGAGATTGAGGTCACGGCGGTTATCCCCGATCCCGCATGAAAATTCCAACGCTGGCCGAGGCTTATCGTCTACTCGACGAGGCGCACGAACGCAATCCGGGGCCTTGGCGTGCCCACAGTATCAATGTTGGGCGGGCGGCGCAATATATTGCGCAGGCTTGCCCAACGCTCGCCCTCGATGCAGATGCATGCCTAATTTTGGGGCTGCTGCACGACATTGGCCGCCGCGAAGGCATCACGGGGATGCGACATACCTACGACGGCTATCAGTTTTTGATTGCGCAGGGCTATGATGACGCGGCGCGAATTTGTCTCACCCATTCATTCCCCGACCGTAATCTAAACGCCATTTTTGGCAAATGGGATTGCGCCCCGGACGAGTTGGCCTTTTTGCAAGGTTATATCACGCAATGCGTTTATACCGATTACGACCGATTGCTGCAACTGTGTGACGCAATTGCAATGGATATCGGTTTTGTGCTGATGGAAAAACGCTTGGTAGATGTGATTTTGCGTTACGGTGGCACGACTGAACAAACTTTGGCGAAAATGCGGACCTATTTTGCGCTGCAATCTTATTTTGCGCAACACATTGGCGCGTCTATCTATACCGTGTTGCCCGGCGTGATCGAAAATACTTTCGCCTGATTCTGCTGACGCGACAAAACGAGGCGGGTCAGCGACCCGCCTCTACATTGAAATCGTGCTTTGTGGCACAAATTAGCCTACAGCAAACTCATCGCCTGCGCACACACATTCTCGACTGTGAAGCCATAATGCTTGAACACAGCCTTGACGGGCGCACTGGCCCCGAAGGTCTCGACGGTGACGAAACGCGCATTCAGGCCGACATATTTGTGCCAACCCTGCGCCACGCCTGCTTCGATCACCACCGACGGCAGATCGGCGCGGATGACACTGGCGCGATAGGCAGCATCTTGCGCGTCGAAAAGCGCCCAGCTTGGCATCGAGATTACCCGCGCCCGCACGCCATTGCTCGCCAATGACTTGGCAGCCTCAAGCGCCAAACTGACTTCAGAACCGCTGGCGACCAATTGCACGTGCGCATCCTCGGACTCTTGCATCACATAGGCCCCGCGTAGCAGGCCATCGCTGCGCGGCAAAATGGGCAAGGCTTGGCGGGTGAGCAAAAGCGCCACCGGCCCCGTGTGATGATTGACCGCAACTTGCCATGCCAGCGCGGTTTCATTGGCATCGGCGGGGCGAATGGTGATGAGGTGCGGAATGGCGCGTAGGCTTGCCAATTGCTCAATGGGCTGATGGGTGGGGCCGTCTTCGCCTACGCCAATGCTGTCGTGGGTAAAGACAAAAATGCTGTGCGCCCCGCTGATGGCTGCCAAGCGCAGGGTGGGGCGCATGTAATCACTGAACGTGAAGAATGTGCCGCCGTAAGGAATGACCCCACCGTGCAAAGCCATGCCATTCATAATGCCGCCCATGCCATGCTCACGAATGCCAAACCGAATATAACGCCCGCTAAAATCACCTTTTTTGAGCGAGGCCGCATCTTTGGGTTGGGTGTTGTTGGAGGGCGTGAGGTCTGCCGAGCCGCCGATGAGGGCTGGCACTTTGCCGATGATGGCGTTAATCACGCTGCCACTGGCGGCGCGGGTGGCGATGGGTTTATCGGACGGGTTAAACACGGGCAAGGCCGCTTCCCAACCGGCGGGCAAAACGCCCTTGCGCGTGGCGCGAAATTCTTCGGCCAATTCGGCATGTGCAGCGCGATGCTGCGCCACCACCAATTCCCACGCTTTATCGGCCTTGGCGGCGTTGCTGCCGATCTCGCGCCATGCTGCCAATACATCGTCGGGCACAAAAAAGTGCTGGTCGGGGTCGGCCCCCAGCGCAATCTTGGTCAGCCGCACCTCGGCCTCGCCGGGTGCGTCGCTGTGGGCCTTTTGCGTGCCTTGGCGGTTTGGCATGCCTTTGCCAATGATCGTTTTGCAGCAAATAATGCTGGGCTGATCGGTGACAGTTTGGGCGGCCCGCAACGCGGCATCAATTGCGTCCATGTCGTGTCCGTCAATCACTTGGGTGTGCCAACCATAGGCCGCGAAACGTTGTGGCACATTGTCACTGTAACTCAGCGACGTCGGGCCATCAATACTAATGTTGTTGTCGTCGTATAGCCAAATCAATTTGCCCAAACCCAAATGCCCCGCCAACGAGGCGGCTTCGTGGCTCACGCCTTCTTGCAAATCGCCGTCGCTGACGATAACATACGTGAAATGGTCAACCACATTTAGCCCGTCGCGGTTATATTTGGTCGCCATCCACGCTTCGGCCATTGCCATGCCGACCGAGTTGGCCGTGCCCGCGCCCAGCGGGCCAGTCGTCACCTCGATACCGGGGGTAATGTGGTTTTCGGGGTGACCGGGGGTTTTGCTGCCCAATTGACGAAATTGCTTGAGGTCTTCGATGCCCATACTGGGGCTGCCGGTCAAGTAAAGCAAGGCGTAGGGCAACATTGAGCCGTGCCCTGCCGAAACGACGAAACGATCTCGGTTAAACCACCACGGCTCGCGTGGGTTGAACTGCATAAAAGACTTGTAAAGCACCAATGCCACATCGGCCATGCCCATCGGCATACCGGGGTGGCCCGATTCTGCCTTTTGAATGGCGTCGAGGGTGAGGGTGCGAATTGCATTGGCGCAGGCGCGGTCAAGCGCGGTGTAATTTGACATGATAAACACGAATTATACGAGGTTGTGAATGATTGTGCGGTTGAGTCGTCGGCCAGTAGCGCCGTCATCCTGACGGCTTTTTTGCCCATGCGTTAATAATGAACACGCTTATTTTCAATGCGCCATTATGAAACGCTATTTACAGGGTAACGGGGCCGTCAGGATGACGGCGCTACTGTAGCGCTATGTCAAAATCCGGCCGCAACGCCAACGGTGAATAGTTCGATACCGCCGTGCAGGGTGTCGCCGATGCGTTTGATGGCGCCCGGGCGCGCCGCCAAGTGCGGCCAATGCTTCGCTTCTTGCGGATAAAGTTTGTGTCCGCGTGCCTGCAAATCAGCAATCACAGCCTCACCGACGCGCAAATCTATCACAGTGCCATCGGTGCTGGGGTCAATAAAAGCGGCTTGGCAGGCGGCTTGTGGACCCATGTCGAAGGCGATCATATTGAGGATCACTTGGGCGATCGTATCTACAATTTTGCGTCCGCCGGGTGCGCCCGCCAATGCAACCGGCTGACGCGCCGCATTGCGCACAATGGTGTGACTCATGCTGCTGAGCGGGCGTTTGCCGGGCGCGATTGAGTTGGGCTGGCCGGGGCGCGGGTCGAATAGCACCATCGCGTTGTTCATCAACACGCCTGTGCCCGGCACAGTGACACCGCTGCCATACAGACCGTTGAGCGTTTGGGTGAGCGCCACCACATTGCCATGTTTGTCCCACGCCGAGAGGAAGGTGGTGCAACTGTGATCGGCGTGCGGGTTGCCTTGCCCAGCGTGGGCGAACGCCGCGGGTTGCCCCGCCGCATATTGCCCGCCTGCGCGTGTGCCAATGGCTTGGGCGCGTTGGGCGGCATATTCAAGGCTTGCCAACTCACGCCAAGGGATGTCGGCCCCATCGGGGCGGCTTTCGCATAGGTAGGCTAAGCGGTCTGTCAAGGTAAGTTTGCATGCTTCGATCAGGCGATGCAGATAATCGGTGCTGTTGTGCCCCATCGCTCGCAAGTCGGCCAAAGCCATCAGATGCGTGATTTCGGCGATGCTGGGGCCGCCGGTGGGGCCGGGCAGCAGCACCATTTCGTGCCCAAGCAGGGGGCTAAGGTGCGGCTGGCGCAGAATGGGCCGATAGTTGGCGAGGTCGGCTTCGGTGATGGCGTGCCCGCCTGCCTGCAGTTCGTCCACAATTTTGGCGGCAATTTCGCCCTCATAAAACGCTTTTACCCCGTCGGTAGCAATTCGTTCGAGCGTTTTCGCCAATTCGGGGTATTTGATTCGCGTGACGCCTTCAAGCGGTGGCACAGGCGGTTGCCCGTCGGGCAAATAAATGCGAGCCGAGTCGGGGTAACTCGACAAGAGCTTAAACACACTGGCGGCGTGGATGGTGTCGTAAAACGTGACCGGCACGCCGTCATGCGCCAATTGGATGGCAGGGGCAAGCGTATCGCCGACCGAGCGCGTGCCCCATTTTGCCAAAGCCAAAAGCGGCCCGGCGACATTACCCGGCACACCCACCGAACGCGCACCGGCAGCGTTGGCGTTGTTTTTGACCCCCGTAAAACCCAGTTTGTCGGCCTTAAAACCTGTGGTCAATTCATACATGTCGGGCGTGGCTCCCGATGGCGCATGGGGGAAGAAGTCTATGACATGCGCTTCGCCGCTGGCAAGCTGCACGGTCATGAATCCGCCGCCGCCGATGCCGCTCATACATGGCTCGGCCACATCAATGGCGAAGGCCATTGCAACGGCGGCGTCAATGGCATTGCCGCCTTTTTGCAATACATCACGGCCAATAAAGGCGACTTCGGGCGTCATGGCGGTGACCATGCCATTTTTGCCGGTGGCTTCGCTGCGTGAATATAGGTTTTGTGTGCTGCTGATCATTGATAGATAGTAAAAACTTAGGTAGGCAAGCCGCTCGAGATATTTTAACCACGAAAAACACAAAACACACGAAAGAGAATTCTATTTTAGTGTGTTTCGTGGTTCAGCAAGCCCAGTAACTAAGTTTTTACGATAGAGATTAGGACTTACGCGAAAGTTTGATTTTCACCACAAAGCGCACAAAGAACTCGAAGATTTGTATTGGTAAACCTTTCTTTTCTTTATGAGATTTGTGTGTTTTGTGGTGAAATGTTTTTAATGCGCATAATACCAATCGCTTAATCAAAGTGGACGAGGTTGTAGGGGGAAGGCATTCGCCAAGGCATCGCCCCCAAGCGTAAATCGCTCAATGGGTGACGGCGAACGCCTTACCCGATGCGCGAGCCAAGTAACGCCGCAGCAAGGTGGGGCAAGGCATTTGCTGGCTTTAACGGGTTGACGATTTGTGAAATGCAAATGCCTTGCCCCTACATCAAAATCCCTTCTTGATCGTGAGATTGGTATAAGTCCTCGCTATATTTCAGAGGTTATGAACCCAAAGCGTGTTGCATGGCAAGCGCGTCATAATACACATTTTCGCCCGCAAATTTTTGGTGGGTTGGGTTCCAAGGGAAATGGATGATGAGTTGCCAAGTAAAGGCGCGGCCTGTTGGCTGGTAGCCAGCCCATTCACCCTGATGTGTGCCTGTGACGCGAGCGACTTCGACCACACCTTGCGGCCCAATAACCACGTCGGTGGCCTCGAAATGCACATCCGGAAACGCGCCCAAGAAAGCGGTGTAAAACGCACGTGCGCCGTCGTGGCCTTCCCAGCGTTGGCCTGTTGGCATGACCTCATAAACGCAATCGGGCGCAAGCGTCGAGATCAGGCCGTCGAGGTCGCGTTTGTCTTCGGCACGTGAATGTTTTAGCCACATGCGCTTGATTTTGGTGTAAAGCTGGGGCGTATTTTCCATGCCCAGCCAATCTTGAATATTGAGTTGCTGCATGAATGGATTGTATCACCAGCGAAAAAATTTGCGCCCCCGCCAATTATTTTGGCGGGGGCGGTCATAATAGCGGCAAAATCTGCGTATTAAGGCGATTTGCGATCAGACAACTTCTGTGGTCTCTGGGCGAATGACCATGACCGGAATCTTGGAGTGGTTGACGATGCGGTCGGTCACGCTGCCGATGAAGAATCGGGTCATGCCGGTGTAGCCATGCGTGGTGATGATGATCAAATCTACATTTTTCTGATCTACATATTCAAGAATGGCTTCGGCGGGATTGCGACTTTTCAAAATGGCGATTTGGGGCTTAAATCCAGCTTCCATCAACAACTCGGCTTTCTTTTGCAACGCATTGTTCATTTCAGCACGGGTGCTTTCTGCCACTTCCATCAAAATGGACATGTCCATTGCATACGGATAATAACGCGCGGTGTAGTCTTCTTCTACATAAGCCAACACAATTTCTGCGTCATTGATCTTGGCAATTTCGCGGGCGTAGGGCAATGCAAGCTCGGCTAGCGCAGAACCGTCAAGGGGAACAAGAATTTTTTTGAACATAAATCACCTTAAATACCTTAGGTGAACTGAGTAACTCAATTCATCAATCTAAGCTGTGCTTTGATCTTAGCTTTTTTGCATTGCGTTTGCTTGGGCTAAGGTGATAGTTTTGGCCTAGTCGGGTGGTTAGTGCTAAAAGCGAGTTGTTATAACATTTACTAGCCAACTGGATAGGTTAAAACTCGCTTTTAGTTGGTGGCTGAATACGCGGAGAGTTCATATTCTCTTGCACATATGCCTGTTCTAAGCACAGGGTAATACGTAATGTATCGAGCCGTTTTAAGGTAGGAAAGCCATGATCAATTATCAAGTTTTAGAGTGGATGACGCCAAATCCAATCACCGTTTCGTCGAAAGCGACTTTGCCAGAAGCCCAACAACTCATGAAAGACCGTAAAGTGCGACGTTTGCCCGTTGTGGATGATGGCAAATTGGTTGGGATTGTGACCCAAAATGACCTTTTTCACGCTGGGCCATCGCAAGCCACCACACTCAGTGTGCATGAGCTTAATTATTTGCTCGATAAAGTAACGATTGATCAGATCATGTCTCGCAAGGTATATACCGTGTTGCCTTCTTCTACCATCCGTGATGCGGCCAGCCTGATGCTTCAGCATCGAATTAGCGGGCTGCCTGTGTTGAGCGCCGGACGCTTGGTGGGGATTATTACCGAGTCCGATATTTTTCGCTTGCTGATTCGTGAACTGGTGAATGAAAACACGCCACCGGCGATTCGCGGCGGTATTGTGTTCTCGTAAATTTGAGCGAAAATTGCAATAAAAAAACGGCTGAAGTTTTACTTTCAGCCGTTCTTGCATTACAGCACCTTGAGCATATCGTCGGGGCTGACCAATTTGACACGTGGGCGGCTTTGGGCTTTGCCTGCCGCCAATTCTGCGGCATCAATCTTTTTCCATTCGGCCTGAGTGACAAATCGCACATTGCGGCTTTGCAGCAATGCCACCACCGCATCGCGGCTTGGGTTGGTGGCAGGCGTTAACGCGCCAACATCGGCCACCAACGAAACAACGGTGGCGACTGAATCGGGCTTGTTTGTGCCGATCACGCCGCTGGGGCCGCGCTTGGCCCAGCCCACCACATATTCACCCGAAACTGTCACGCCGCCGTCAGCGGTGACGCGGCCTTCTTTGTTGGGGATGGTTCCGCTGCGCTTGTCGTATGGCACACCCGCGAGTGGCGAACCTTTGTAGCCCACCGAGCGCATGACCAAACCTGCCGGAATGGTCTCGAATTGCCCTGTGCCGACGGCCTTCATGTCGGATTGGTCGTCGTTTGGCACGAGTTTGTTGATTTCGCACTTCACGCCTGAAATTTTGCCATCGGCATCGGCCAAAATTTCGACCGGCGAAAGCAAGAAGCGGAAATGCACACGGCGCTCTTTGCCTTCAGAATGGCGAGCCGCAAACGCATTCATGGTGACCAAGTTGCGGCGCATTTCGCCGTCAGCATCGGCCAACTTGGCGCTGACTTCGTCAATCTGCATTTCTTGCGGCAAAATGACGGGTTCGGCCACAGCCAATTCGCCAAATTCTTTAATTTCGACCGGGGTGAATTTCACTTGGGCCGGGCCGCGACGCGACAAAATGTAGACATCTTTGATATTGCTATTGGCCAAATCGGCCAACGCATGGTCAGCGATGTCGGACACCTTGAGTTCTTCCACCGATTTTGCCAAAATACGCGCCACATCCATCGCCACATTGCCCACACCCACCACCACCGCGCTCGAAACGCTTAGGTCGGGGTTGAAATTGGCATATTCGGGGTGCGAGTTATACCAAGCCACAAATTCGGTGGCCGAGAAGCTATTTGGCAAATTTTCGCCCGGCACGCCGAGGTTGCGGTCGGATTGTGCGCCAACGGCGTAGATGATGGCGTCATACATCTCGCGCATTTCGGCGTGAGTGAGGTCTTTGCCAAATTCGACATTGCCAAAATAGCGGAAATTTGCATCATTGGCGGTCAGGTCATAGACTTTTGACACCGATTTGATCTTTTGGTGATCGGGGGCGACGCCGTATCGCACCAAGCCGTGCGGTGCGATAAGCTTATCGAACATGTCAATGGATGTGTGTAATCCTGACTCTTTGAGTTTGCCTTGCAAAGCACCAGCCGCATAAAAACCTGAGGGGCCGGCACCGATAATTGCGACCCGTAGCGGGCGCTGTTGCGTACCAAGTTGTTCTGACACGAGATTCTCCTAGTTATTATTTAGAGGTCGTAAGCTTACCACCAAATTGATAAGTTTGTGTAAAGTTTCTTGGATTGCTTTCTTTCAATTTAATCTTAGCCGTTGACGATAGATTTTTTGTGTGTCGCAGGCTGTAAAACCTAAACTTTAGCACCTTTAGCGCTAATTTCTATTTAGCGTCTGAACTCGGAGGAGCGAAAAACGCGGAGAAGTGGTTCATAAAAAAGCCATTTTTCGCTATCTCTGCAACCTTCACCCTTCCGAGTTAAATGATGAAGCAGGCGGCTCATGACGCATATCAACGAGGAATCTGCTCTATAACAGGCTGTTTTGGGTTGGGGTGGGGGTATAGGCCAAATTGAGATGCTCGTAGGCGCGGGCGGTGGCGATTCGCCCGCGTGGGGTGCGGTCGAGGAAGCCAAGTTGCAGCAAATATGGCTCGACCACGTCCATAATCGTGTCGCCTTCTTCGCTGATGCTGGCGGCGATGGTTTCGAGGCCAACTGGCCCGCCATTAAATTTCTCGATAATGGCGAGCAATACCCGCCGGTCAAGATCGTCTAACCCTAAGGGGTCAACCTCAAGCAAGGTGAGCGCTTGTTTGGCGACGGCTTGCGTCATGCGTTTGTCGGGCGATTTTTCCATCACTTGCGCATAGTCGCGCACCCGTTTGAGCAGCCGCAGCGCCACACGCGGCGTGCCGCGCGTGCGTTTGGCAATCTCGGTCACGGCCTCTGGGTCAATCGGCGAATTTAACATGCGAGCGGCGCGTAACACAATTTGCTCCATCGCGTCGAGTGGGTAAAAATCTACCCGAAAAGTGGCCCCAAACCGTGCCCGTAATGGGGCAGTCATCAGCGCCAAGCGTGTGGTGGCCCCCACAATCGTGATGGGCGGCAATTTAAGGCGCACACTGCGGGCGCTGGGGCCTTTGCCGATCACGATATCGAGCGCATAATCTTCCATTGCCGGATACAACACTTCTTCGACAGCGCGGTTGAGGCGGTGAATTTCGTCAATAAACAAAATGTCGTTGGCGCGTAAATTGGTCAGAATGGCGGCTAAATCGCCAGCGCGTTCGATGGCGGGGCCAGACGTGACGCGAATATTTGCGCCCATTTCGTTGGCGATAATATGGCTGAGGCTGGTTTTGCCCAAGCCGGGCGGGCCATAAATCAGCACATGATCGAGTGCCTCGCTGCGTGCGCGTGATGCGCCGATGAGAATACGCAAATTGTCGCGCACACGGTCTTGCCCGATCATGTCGTCGAGCTTTTGCGGGCGCAAGGCGCGGTCGAGTGAGCCGTCGTCTTCGGGCTGCTGTTGACCGCTCACAGGGCGGGTGTCGTTTTTCGCCATTCCCCCTGATTATGCCAGAACTTTTGTTTTCGTTTTCTCAAGCAGATGAAATTAAAACTTGACTTATCATGCAGGCATGACAAAACTCCAACAACACCCATCCAGCCAGCGATTAGCCGGCAAAATTGCTTTGGTGACTGGCGCGGCGCGGGGCATCGGGCAAGGTATTGCTTTATGTTTGGCCGAAGAAGGCGCGGATATCGTCATCAACGATTTACCTCAGCAAGCGGTGTTGGCGCAAGAAACCGTGCGCGAAATCGAGGCTTTGGGGCGGCGGGCGCTGTTTGGCCCCGCCGATGTGACCGACCGCCAACAGGTGACGGCGATGTTTCAGATGGCGTTGCAGCATTTTGGGCGGCTCGATATTGCCGTTGCTAATGCGGCTTATTCTGACCGGCAATTGGTAGTCGAGGCCGATTGGGCGGGCGTGTTGCGCACGATCGAGGTGACGCAGTTTGGCGTTTTTCACATTTGCCAACTGGCGGCGCAGCATATGGCGCAGCGTGGGCAGGGCGGCAAAATTATCATCACTGCCTCGGTGCTGGCCGAAATTCCGCACAAGACCAGCAGCGCTTACAACATGTCGAAAGCGGCGGTGACGCAGTTCGGGCGCACCTTGGCACATGAGTTGTTACCGCATCGCATCAATGTCAACCTCATCAATCCGGGTTGGATTGACACCCCCGGCGAGCGCAAATTTACCAATGAGGCCGATATTCAGCGCTCGGCGAGTAAGCTGCCTTGGGGGCGTTTGGGCCAACCGCGTGACATTGGTCGGGCGGCGGTGTATCTCGCCAGCGACGACGCCGATTATGTCACCGGCTCGACTATCACGGTAGATGGGGGCTATCGGATTGGGATGCAGATGGTTTTGGCCTGAAGCATAATATATGCTAAACGGATTGCTAGGTGACCCTGTTTACTAGTTTTGATACTTTGTAGGTGATTTATGTATGCAGTTGAATTTGAAACCCAAATAACAAACGGTAAGATTGAAATACCCAACGAATATCAGTTACAGTTGATTGATTCGGTGCGTGTGATTATCTTGATGCGAGATAGAAAACGCAGCTCGAATAATTTTATCGAGCAGTTAATCGCTTCACCTAAAGCGATTGAAGATTTTAAACCTTTGACACGCGATTTAATTTATGATGAATAAATTATCTGAGGCGTTTGTTGATACCAATGTATGGCTATATGCCTTTATTAGCCAAAGTCAATCCGAAAGCAAACGCAACATCGTTTGCTTATTGAAGATCGTTTAGAAATCATTAATCCATTTATCTAATATGCTTTACCATCGTTTATCAAATTCCTTCGTCAATTTGTATTTAATAGACGAGTCTGATGGGCCAAACGGCTTGACATTGATTGACGCTGGTTTAGCCAAGAGTGCGGTTAAATTGGTCATGCGCAAAATCGCCGAATTGGGCCGTCAACCCAGCGACCTCAAGCGCATTCTCATTACCCATGCAGCTGTCTCTTATACACATCTG
>JAHBAL020000351.1 GCA_018500105.2 Anaerolineae bacterium | reverse complement strand
TTTGTAAAAATCGCACTCGAATGGCGATCAATCGCCATTCTACATAACAACGCCCGTTGCACGGGCTAATTTTGCAGCCCACGCAGTGGGCGTTGTTATATAGCGCGGGGATTGATCCCCGTGTGGGCGCGGCACTCGCAAATGTTTTGGCTTGTAAACATCTAAGAATTGGCAGGTAAATATGCAGGATCTATTTTGTTTGCCTATGAGGTTTTTGCCGATTTCACTATCCCTCCTCAAGGGGCCAGATTACTGGCCTATCGGCAATCCGCAATTTTCACCCACGCAAAGCATATAATTGATATATGATCACACGTGAAATCGCCCTTGCGCGGGCACAACAGATTATTGCCAGCCAAAAACTCGATGCGCTGGTCGTGGCCTCGCCTTGGAATGTGCGTTATTTGGCAGGCACTTACTTCCTCACCCAAAAAGTCATTCCAGACCGATTGGCGCTGGTGGTGGTAACGCCCGATGCCGAGCCGAGCTTCATTTATTGCAGCATCGAAGCTGCCAGCGCCCAAGATGAAAGCTGGCTCGACGATTTGCGCGGGTATACCGAATTTGTTGATCGCCCAATGCAGGTATTGGCCGATCAGTTACGCGCACGCGGCATCGCCACTGGTCGCATTGGCATCGAAACCGATTATTTGGTCAGCGCCCATTCGGCAGAATTGCGGGCCGAATTACCGCAGGCCGATTTTGTGGCAGCCCAAGGCTGGGTTGATCAGGCCCGTATGATCAAAACCCCCGAAGAAATTGCGTGGCTGGGCAAAACCACCTTGGCGACCGATGCCGCCATTCGTGCCGCCTTTGCCGCCACCCAAATTGGCGAGCCGCAATTTAATGTGGGTGATCGCATGGTGGCCCATGCCCGCCGCAGCGGGGCCGATGGTTTGCAGCATTTGGTATTGGCAACCGGCGATACCGCCTTTAAAGTTCATGCCGTGCCCGACATCACCCCATTAAAAGCCGGTGTGCCGTTGCGGGTTGATTTTGGTATGACATGGCACGGCTATCTGAGCGACATCGCCCGCACTGCATTTTTAGCCCCCCTGCAACCCCGTCAAGCCGACACTTATCGGCGGTTAGAGGCGGTGCAACAAACTGTGATCGCGTCGTTGCGGGCCGGGACCCGGGCGTGTGATGCCTATGCCTTGTGTGCCAAAGCCTACGCCAACCAAGGCTTGCCCTTTGGTATGCCACATATTGGGCATAGCATTGGTCTGGTGTTGCACGAAAAACCCATGTTGCACCCGCGTGATGAGACCGTATTGATGCCGGGCATGGTGTTTATGGTCGAACCGGCGGTGGTGGCGCATGATGGCGTCTATCACACCGAAGATATGGTCGAGATCACCGAGGGCGAGCCACGTATATTGTCACGCTCGGCAGATTGGGCCGAACCGATGGAAATTGGCGGCTAAGCATGAATACAACGATGAAAACCTTGCCTTGGCGTGATATTGCCCGTGTGGCGTGGGGCATATTTGCTGCGCTGCTGTTGTTCTATGTCATTATGGCGGCCCAAAGCACCCTGCCCCCCTTCATTATTGGGTTGTTTGCGGCCTATTTGCTCATGCCCATCGTCAATCGGCTGAGCCGACGGATGCCGCGGGTGGCGGCTATTTTATTGGTGTATGGGGTCGGGCTGATTATCTTTATCGGCCTCATTATTTTTGTCATTCCATTATTTATTTCGCAATTACAACGACTCATCGGTGTTTTGACCGATTTTCCAAAAATTCAGGCCACTGGCCTAAAATGGCTCGAAGAATATCGGCGTATTATGCCCGAAAGCGCTCAACCCGCTGTTGAAGAAGCCATTCGTGAATGGTTAGCGACCGCCTCGAAAGATGCTGGCAAATTAGTCGAATTTGCGCTCAAAGAATTGGAGTTGGCGGCGGGTTTTCTCGAATCGTTGGTTGGTTATTTGATCTTGCCGCTTTGGCTGTTTTATCTGCTCAAAGACCAACGTCGCGCTTTGGCTTCACTCAACCGCATGTTGTCATTTCACATACGTGATGATTTTTGGAATATTTGGGCCATCATAGACCGCGCCTTTATGGCCTATTTGCGTGGGCAAGTGACCTTGGCGGTGATTTTGGGCGTAGGCATTGGGATCGGGCTGACCATTATTAATGCTTTGCCGGCCTTTAAGATTGACTATATTTTGTTGTTAATTTTGTGGGCCGCCGCATGCAAAATGATCCCGATGGTCGGCGGGGTAGCTGGCGCAGTGCCTGCTGTGCTGGTCGGGTTCTCATCGGGCGGCATTGCCACAGCCTTGGTCATCATTGCCTTGTTTTTGGTGGTTGATCTGCTCGAAAATCACTTTCTCGCGCCGCGCATCATTGGCGAAAAAGTGGGTGTTCACCCAGCCATCCTGATCGTCTCGATGTTGGTGTTGGGCCGCGCATTTGGGCTGCCCGGCGTTATTTTTGCCGCACCGGCCACCGCCATTGCCCGCGATGTTTATTTGTATGTGCATCGTCGGCTGAGGGGCATGTCGCCTGCAGAAACTGTAATCAGCATTTCAAATTGGGCCGAGCATACCGCGCATCATTATGCGACGCAGCGTTAACGGCAAGCCAAGTGAACTTGCTCGCAAAAGCGCAAAAGTTTTTCTTTGCGCTTTTGCGAGCAATATTGTCAACCAAGCGCCTGTGTCACCGCCTCATAACGCAACTTATGCACGCCCTTGGGCGAATAGCCGAGCGTGTGCGCCAAACCAAGCGCATCGGCGGCGATGTAGATGATGGATAGCCACATCTCTGTGCCTTGCAGACCGGGCTGATCTTCGGCGGCGAAGCCAAAACCCGCGCCATCTACCCACCACGCCAGCATGAGCGGAATCTGGTTTTCGATAAATTGCAACATTTCGCCACGCCGATGCTGGCTTTGTTGCAGCAGCAGCCAAAACGGGTGAATGGTGTCGAGTAAATTGCAGGCGTTCACATTTTTGCGCACAAAGCCCGCATTCAAGCGAATATGCGCCAAAATGGTGTCAATGGCCGATTCGGCGTGTGGCACGGGCAAATTGAAATGGGCATATGTGCCGCGTGTCAGGCGATAAAAGCCATTGACCGGCTGCAACCAGCCTTGGGCGGCGGTGCTATTGCCCCATAGCCCCGTATGTGGCTTGCAATGCTCAGCCAACCACTCAAACAACGGCGCAATCGGGCCATCGAGGTTGAAATAACGGCGGTTATGCCACAGCGCCGTGCCCATCGCATCCACCCACGCCCCCGCGCCCCATGCCCGTTCTTGCCAAGGCAAGGCCTCCAAAGTTTGGCGCAGCAACGCCACCGGCATCGTGTGCGCGGCGTGAATGGGGTGCTTGAAATGGGCATCCAAACACATTAGCGCGTAGCCAGTGGACAAAATTTGGTATTGCGTATTGCCATCGCCCAACGGCTGATCGGGGCCAATGGGGCCGGGCGCTTGCCACAAGTCGTGCGGCATACCGTTGGCGGGGTCTTGCGACGATTGCAGCAGCTCCACCCACTCGGCCTTGGGCAGCAACGGCGCGACCTCGCCAAATAGCGCCGCAATTTCGATGGCGTCATTGTTGGGGCGGAAAATGCGCGGCGTGGTGGCGGGCGCATCAACATAACGCGGCTGGTCGCCCACCACACATTCGCAGCGTTTTAGCACCGCTTGCCACTGGTCGGCGGCGCGTTGTCCAAATTGTGCCAATTGCTGAGCGAGGCTGGGCGCTTTGGGCTGATTGCGATAGCGCATCACCCGCGCCGGATTGCCCGCCACAATCGCCCAATCGGGCACAGATTTGGTCACCACCGCCCCCGCCGCGATGATGCAATGACTGCCAATTGTCACGCCGTCCAAGAGGGTGGCTGCCGAGCCGATCCACACATCATCGCCAATCACAATACCCGTCGCCGACACCCCTTGTTGGTAAATGGGGCGGTCGAGGTCATGGTGCTTATGATTGAAGCCCAGCACATTGGCGTGTGCGCCGATGCGAACGCCATCGCCCATGCTCACTTTGCCGCGCACAACCGTATAGGGGTTGACAGTGCAATGTTTGCCCATGCTAATGTCATCGGTAACATAGGCGTAACCGGCGATATAGGAGCCATTGCCCATACACACCTTGGCGGGCACAAAGCCCGCCAAGGGCGAAATGTAACATGTTTCGCCTACTTGCACCTTGCCACTGGCGGTTAATGTCGCTTGAAATTGCAATTGGGCTTGCTTTTCATCATCGGTGGCTTGCCGCCAAAACAGCCAAGGACAAAAATCATACGTGTTTTGAAATGGGGCATTCATGGGCTAGATTATCCCCGCTTTGCGGCAGTATGACATTATCAAATTAAGACTTACGCGAAAGCTTGATTTTTACCACAAAGCGCACAAAGAACTCGAAGATTTGCATTGGTAAACCTTTCTTTTCTTTGTGAGCTTTGTGTTCTTTGTGGTGAAATGTTTTTAATGCGCGTAAGCTCTAAACTTAGGCTTTGGCCTCGAGCACTTTCACTTTCAGACCGCCTTTGGGGCGGATGGTAAACAGTTGCTCGGCTTGCACGGCGGCGGAAGTAAGCAGCGAAAGCCGGTAGCGCTGCAAAATGGTGATGAAAATCAGACGCGCTTCCATCATGGCAAAGGTGTTGCCAATGCACACACGCGGCCCGCCGCCAAACGGCAAATAAGCATATTTTGGAATGTGCGCCTCGCGCTCAGGGCTAAATCGTTCGGGGTCAAATTTGAGCGGGTCGGCGAAATATTCGGGGTTGCGGTGCATGACGTAAGTGGAAATGGCGATATTGCTGCCCTTTGGCAACTGATACCCCCCCAACTCGATATCGTGAATGGGTTGGCGCGTGGCCCCAGAGGCGGGCGGGTATAGGCGTATTGCCTCCTTTAGTACCATCTCGCTATAAGGCAAATTGGGCAAGTCATGCACCGTTGGTGGTTTGCCG
>JAHBAL020000090.1 GCA_018500105.2 Anaerolineae bacterium | reverse complement strand
CACCAAGAACCAAGCGCCCAGAACGCAGAACCAAGCACAAACAACCAAGAACCAAGACCCAAGAACCAAGAACCAAGAACAAAGAACCAAGAACCAAGAACCAAGAACCAAGAGCCAAGAACCAAGAACCAAGAACCAAGAACCAAGAACTAAATACTAGGCACTCCGCTCTCAACTCTCAACTATCTACTATCCACTATCCACTATCCACTACCCCTCCCCCCGCGTGGGAGGTGTTGGTGCGGATGACGCCGAGGCCGTTGGCGACGCGGCAGTGGCGGGTGTGCAATTACGAGGGGGCACTGAATGCGACGGTAGCGCGGGCAATGGCGATTTGGTCGCAGCCGAGCTGTGCTGACGTGGTGTTGAATGTGCTGTGCGGGTCGGGATCATTGCTGATCGAACGTAGGTTGTGGGGCGAGGCAGCCAAGCTGATGGGATGCGATATTAGCCTCGCTGCCCGCGATTGCGCCGCGCAAAACCTGCGGGCGGCAGCCTTACCCCAGCCCTGCTCAGTGTTCGATTGGGATGCGCGGCAACTGCCCTTGCCCGATCACTCGGTGGATGTCATCTTATCCGATTTACCCTTTGGGCAATTGGTCGGCTCGCACCAAGCCAATGCCACACTTTACCCCGCCGTGCTGCGCGAGGCGGCGCGGGTGGCAAAAACGGGCGGGCGGTTTGTCCTGATCACCCACGAAATTCGGCTAATCGAGACCGCTTTAGCCGAGTTGTCGGCGACATGGCAAATTGTTGCCACCCACAAAGTGACATTGCGCGGGTTGCATCCGCGTATTTATGTCCTCAACAAAATTTAAGGTTTCGGCTATACTCAACCGTCATGGACAAACTGATTACGATTGAACGCCATTTAATTGATCGTGAACGCGAATTGGGCGCCAGCGGCACTTTTTCGCAAATCATGTATGACATCGCCTTGTGCGGCAAATTGATCGCCCGCGAAACCCGCCGTTTGGGGCTAACCAATATGATGGGTGCAACCAGCCTGATGAACGTGCAAGGCGAAATTCAGCAAAAGCTGGATGTGTATGCCAACGACATCATCATCCGCATGAACAGCTTCACCGGGCGCTTTTGCGCAATGGCCTCGGAAGAAGAGGATGACATGATTAATATTCCGCCGCAATATGCCTATGGCAACTACGTGTTGGTGTTCGATCCGCTCGACGGCTCGTCAAACATTGACACCAACGTCAGCGTCGGCACAATTTTTGGCATTTACAAACGCAAAACCGAAGACGGGCGCGGCGATATTGAAGACGTTTTGCGGCGCGGCAACGAATTGGTAGCAGCGGGTTATGTCATTTACGGTCCCAGCACCATGATGGTTTACACCACCGGCAATGGCGTGAGCGGCTTCACGTTGCACCCAACTTTGGGCGAATTTATTTTGTCGCACCCCGATATCCGCTTCCCACACACGCCCAAATATTACAGCGTCAATCAGGCCAACCAACGCTCGTGGAGCGAAAATGTGCAAGCCTATACCCGCTGGATGCAAGGCGAAGGCGCAAATCCGCCCAAAAAGGCATTGTCGCTGCGGTATGTCGGCTCACTCGTCGCCGATTTTCACCGCAATTTGCTCGAAGGCGGGGTCTATTATTACCCCGGCGACAAGAAAAACCCGAACGGCAAATTGCGCCTCGTCTATGAAGCCAATCCGCTCGGCTTCATCGCACAAGCGGCTGGCGGCTATGCCTCCAATGGCACAAGTGCCATCCTCGACATGCAGCCCGACCAGCTTCACCAGCGCGTGCCGCTCTTCATCGGCGATAAAAATTTGGTGTTGAAAGCCGAAGAGTTTGGGCGGAAATAACCTGACAGGGTGACAGGGTAAGGGGGTGACAAGGTGACAAGGCGATAAATTCACCTTGTCACCTTGTCACCCTGTCACCTTGTCACTCCCTCACCTTGTCACCAATTGCCCTCTTATCGCATCCAACTCGCCAGCGGTAATGCCCGTAGAGCGCAAGTAATCTTCGGTGTTGCCATGCGACTGGCGCACGGCTGAAAACGCCGCCATAAACGGCACAGGGTCGGCCTGCAATAATTTGTCGTAGTGATTGACATCGAGGCCATCTTTCTGCCCTTTTGCCTTGAGATGATGCACCAACGGCATCAACAATTGCTGCGTCATGGCGTAATCGGCGGCAATATGCTCATCGGGCACACCGCATAGGCTTTGCAACAACGCAATGACCACGCCAGTGCGGTCTTTGCCAGCCACACAATGGATGAGTGTCGGAAAAGCATTTGGCCGCGCCAACGTGCCGAACACGGTGCGAATGGCGCTCTTGCGCTCAAACATATGCAAATACATCACCTCTAGCGAGGGCGGCAAGCCATTGGCATGACGCTCAAAGATGGGCAAATGATGATATTGAGCATGCTCCGAATTAGCAAACGGATTGGGGTGCTCGTCAATTTCGGCAAAGGTGCGCAAATCAATCATCGAGCGCAGGCCAAAGCCCAGCAGGTGCATTTGGGCGGCTGGCGATAGACGATGCAGGCCATCGCTGCGAAACAAGCGCCCGCGCCGCATCTGCCGCCCATCGCGGGTCACATAGCCGCCCGCATCGCGGGTGTTAAAGCTGGTTTCGAGCTTAATATGCCGCTCAAAATCAGAAGAGACGTGTGAATTATTCATAAAGCCGTGCAAAAAGACAACGGGGGCGGATGATAGCACCTTTGTTATACTGACGCCGCAATCACGCACAGCGCACCGAGGCCCATTTTGAAAATCGTTCACATTTATAAAGATTATTTTCCCGTCTTAGGCGGCATGGAAAACCATATTCGGCATATCGCCGAGGCATTTGCGGCGCAGGGGCATGATGTCACCGTATTGGTCACCAACACCAGCAACCGCACCAGCATCGAAATGATGAACGGCGTCAAGGTGATTAAGGCAGCGCGGCAAATTCACGTGCAATCGGCCCCGATTAGTATGCAATTTCCGTATTGGGTGGCAAAAACCACGCATCAAGCCGATATTGTGCATTTGCACGCCCCCTACCCCATCGGCGAAGCGTGTAATTTGTTATTTGGGCGCGGCAAAAAAACGGTGATGACGTGGCAAAGCGATGTCGTGCGGCAAAAAACATTGCTAAAATTTTACACCCCAATCTTGCAGCAAGTGCTTAAACGCGCCGATCACATTATTTTATCGAGCGAAATCTATGGGCGCAGCTCGCCTTGGGTCAGCCCACATTTGCACAAATGCACCGCAGTGCCACTTTCGATTGACCCAGCACGATTTAAGCCGCTAAACACCGCGTCAGAGGGCTTAAAGACCGCCGAGATGTTGGGGTTACGCCAGCGCCTCGGCTTGCCCGCCGACAAATTTTTGCTGCTCAGCGTGGGGCGGCTGCGTTATTACAAAGGTCTCAATGATCTCATTCGCGCCTTGCCTCAATTGCCGCCCGACGTGATCGCCGTGTTGGTGGGCATCGGCCCAATGGCGAACGAGTGGCGGGCATTAGCGCAATCGTTGGGCGTGTCCGATCGCATTATTTGGCCGGGCGAGGCCAGCGATGCCGATGTGCTCGATTATTACCGCGCTTGCGATGTGTATATCAATCCCGCCAATTCACGCGCCGAGGCGTTTGGCATCTCGATCTTAGAAGCGCTTGCCAGTGGCCTGCCGGTCATCTCCACCGAAGTTGGCACAGCAACCTCATGGATCAATTTGCATGAGGTAACAGGCTTGGTGACGCCGCCGAGTGACCCCGCCGCACTTGCATCGGCAATTTTGACACTATACAATGCCCCAGCCCTACGCCAAGCCTATGCCAGCACCGCCCAGCACCGCGCCTTTAGCGAATTCAACGAAAACTTGATGTTACAGCGTATTGAGGCAGTGTATCAAAACGTGAGTCGAGAAAAATGAGTGGTGCAAAAAACATCTGCAACGCACCACTAACGATTCCCCCGTCGGCTCAACCAGCCGCCAATATTGCCCATGAAGCCGCCGAGAAAGATGCCAAAGATAAAGTAGCCGAACAAATAGCTGATTTCACCAGCGCGGAAATAATCAAGGGTAGGCACAACATTTTGTGATGCCAGCATGTTGACTTGGGCTTGGGTAAGCGCCCCAACGCGCCGCGCCACCTCGGTTGCATCGAGATTAACCCAACGTTGCCCGGCAGCGATCATAAACGGGATGGCGTAGGCAAAGCCGACGATCATACCCGCGGTGCGGCCCGCACTGCCCGCCGAGGCTGGGTGAATGGGTAAAATAGTGCGGGCGCAGGTGTAACCAGCCAGCGCGGTCAAAAGCACCATCAGCCCGCAGTGAAATTGCAAAAATTCGGCTGACATGCTCAGCGCCAAAAAGCCAATGATTAAGCCAATTAGGGCGATGGGCCATGCGCGTTTGCGGGCAGTAGATGCGGCGATATCTTCGGCTGGGGTGCGTTGCTTTTTCATGATATGGGCAGATTAAATGCGCTGGGCGTTAGTTTGGCGGCGTTGATCGGTGAATTTGGGCCGAGAGCGCCCCGCCGATAGTAGCAAAAGCAATGCCAAACAGCGGCAAGCCAGCACCACAGCACAACAGTTGCACCGCCACTGCAAACGGATAAATGGACTCGACACTCATGCCGTTTTGCTCAAGCAAGGCCCATTGGTCGGGCGTGTAAGCGCGTTGAGCCATTTCCTTGGTGGCCTCAACCACCGCTTTTTGGGTAATGGGATCGAGCGCCTGCGCCAGTGACACAACCACCATGATCAAACTGGCAACCAAACCCGCCATCAACCCACTGATGGCCGCATTGCGAGCGGCGGGTGTAGAGCGGTAATCACCCGAATCACGTACGGCATAGTAACCCACCACAAACAACCCACCCACAATAATGACTGTCTCTTATACACATCT
>JAHBAL020000047.1 GCA_018500105.2 Anaerolineae bacterium | reverse complement strand
GCGCTACCAACGGCGCTACGCATAGCGATTCGTTGTTGTAAGATATATCCATGTTAATCATAGACTCACATTTAGATTTGTCATGGAACGCCCTGCAATGGGATCGTGATTTGCTGAAGTCAGTGTATAGCATTCGCCAAACCGAGCTGCCACTGACGGGCAAAGCGCGGGGCATGGGCACAGTTGCCTTGCCCGAAATGCGGCAAGGGCGCGTGTTTGTCAGTTTTGCCACCTTATTGGCACGCTGCACAGGCAGGCAAGCGGCGGGGATTGATTACAGCTCGGTGGCGCAAGCGCACGCCGTCGCCAAAGGCCAATTGGCCTATTACCGTGCGCTCGAAAAAGCCGGACAGGTGCGGGTGATCGAAAACGCCAGCCAATTGGTGGCCCATCAGCACGAATGGCAAGCGTGGGACGCGGCCCACGCCGATGAACCGCAACACACCCCGCCGCTTGGGTTTGTCATCTCGATGGAAGGCGCAGACCCTATCAGCACGCCCGATGAATTGGCAGAATGGTATGCGCTTGGCTTGCGCTTGATTGGGCCGGCACACTACGGACCAAATCGCTATGCAGGCGGCACAGGCACAGAACTGCCACTTACCGACAACATCGGGCCGCAGTTGCTGCGTGAAATGCGGCGTTTGGGCATGGGTATGGATTGCACGCATTTATCAGACGAGGCATTTTGGCAAGCGGTGCGGGTGTTTGATGGGCCGCTGTTGGCCAGCCACCAAAATTGCCGCGCCATCGCGCCCGTGCAACGCCAATTCACCGACGCGCAACTGAAGGTCATCATCGAACGTGGCGGCGTCATTGGTGCATCCTTCGATATCTCGATGGTGCGGGCGGGTTGGCAATACATGAGCCAAAATAATTTGACTGACGGCAAGCCGGTCATGATGCGCGAGATCGTTGATCATATTGACCGCGTGTGTCAACTGGCGGGCAATGCCGATCACAGCGCCTTGGGCACTGACCTCGACGGCGGTTTTGGGCGCGAGCAATCGCCGCGTGACCTCGACACGATTGCCGATTTGCAGAAAATGGCGGGGCTGCTGCGTGAGCGTGGTTATGCTGAGGCCGATATCGCCAAAATCATGCACGGCAATTGGCTGCGCTTTTTGCACACGGTGATATCTCAGTAGGGCGTGGCATGCCGCGCCCCTAATGATTACAAATCATCACGTATAAAATATTAAACATGAGACGATATGACAAATCTAAGGCGCTGTTTGAACGGGCCAAAGGCTCGTTAGCGGGCGGCGTGTCGAGCGAATTTCGCAAATTTAACCAGCCGCACGCGCTGTTTTACACCCACGCCCAAGGCGCACGCATCGTAGATGTGGACGAAAACGAATATCTTGACTTTACGCTCAGCCAAGGCCCGCTCATTTTGGGGCATAGCCACCCCGAAGTGTTGGAAAAAGTGCAACTGGCGTCGAGCGAAGGCCAACTGTATGCGGCCATTCACCTGCGCGAGGTCGAACTGGCCGAGCGTATGCAGCAAATTGTGCCGTGCGCCGAATTGGTGCGCTTCAGTTTGTCTGGCTCCGAGGCCGATCACGCCGCTTTGCGCGTGGCCCGATATGTGACCGGCAAGCCCAAATTTATTCGTTTCGAGGGGCATTATCATGGTTGGTTCGACAATGTGGCTTGGGGCGTGGGCGGGCCTTCGCTCGAAGCGATGGGTGAGCGCGAGCAGCCAACTGCCTTGCCTTGGAGTGGCGGCTTGCCCGAACATTCGCGTGATGAATCTATTTTGTTGCCTTGGAACGACCTTGCATTGGTCGAAAAGACGCTGGCGGCGCGTTCGCACGAGGTGTGCGCCATTATTACCGAGCCGGTCATGTGCAACAGCGGCTGCATCGAGCCAGCGCCCGGCTTTTTGCAAGGCTTGCGTGACTTGTGCGACCGTTATGATATTGCGCTGATTTTTGACGAGGTCATCACTGGTTTTCGGCTCAGTTTGGGCGGGGCGCAAGCCTATTATGGCGTCACGCCCGATTTGGCCGTGTTTGCCAAGGCAATGGCGAATGGCTACCCGATCAGTGCCTTGGTCGGCAAGCGGCGCTGGATGCAGCCGGTGGCTGAGGGCAAAGTCGTTCATGCGGGCACGCTCAACGCGGGCAATCCGTCTGTGGCGGCGGCAATGGCAACGCTCGATATTATGGCGCGCGACCATGTTCATGCGCATTTGCATCGGCTGGGGACGCGGCTCAAGCATGGCTTGGTGGCAGCGGCAGCAGCGGCTGGGCAGCAAGTGCTCATTCAAGGGCCGGGGCCGATGCTGCATATGGCCTTCACCGACCTGCCGCGTGCCAACGATTTTCGCGACACGCTGAAATTTGATAAAGCCAAAAATGCCAAGTTTATTTTTGCCATGCAAGAGCGCGGCGTGCGCATCATCGGGCGTGGTTTGTGGTATATCAGCGCCGCCCACACCGCTGCCGACATTGATCACGCCATTGCCATGTCCACCGAAGCTTTTCGCGAGTGCTGAGCAGAAAGTGCTAAAGTGCAAAGTGCTAAAGTGCAAAGTGCAAAGTGCAAAGTGCTAAGTCCTAAGTGCTGAGCACAAAAACTTCCAACCCTTAACTCCCAACCCTTAACTCTCAACTCTCAACTCTTGACTCTTGGTTCTTGGTTCTTGGTTCTTGGCTTTTAATTCTAAAAATGACAAAAATCGCAATTGCCCAAATTATTCACGAATCGAACACGTTTGCGCCGCACACCACGCCGCTGAGTGATTTTCGGCTGCGGTATGGGGATGAGATCGTGCGGTTTTACACGGGGGCGCATAACGAGGTGACCGGCTTTTTAGAAGGGGCCGCGCTGTATGGCTACGAGGTTGTGCCGACGTTTTGCGCCACCGCTACGCCATCGGGCACAGTGCAGGCGGCGGCGTTCGATTGGCTGGCGGCAGAGTTGGTGCGGCAACTCAAGGCGGCGGGGCCGGTGGATGGCATTTTGTTGTCGCTTCATGGCGCATTTGTGGCTGAAAATGTCGCCAACGCCGATGCCGAATTTGCCCGCCGCGTGCGCGAGGCATTTGGCCCCACGATGCCGATTGTGCTGACCCACGACCCGCATAGCAGCGTCGGCGAAGACGTGGTAAAAAATGTGGATGCCTTGGTGATTTACAAAACCAATCCCCACATTGACATGCGCGAACGTGGGTTGCAAGCCGCCCGCATTCTGTGCGGCATTATTCGCGGTGAGGCCAAACCGACCACCGCTTACCGCAGTTTGCCGATGATGATCAATATCGTGCATCAGCACACCAGTTCGCCGCCACTGCGCGACTTGTGGCGTGAATTAACCACATTGGAACAACAGCCCGGCGTTTTGGCGGCCAGCATGTCGCTGTGTTATCAATATTCAGACGTGCCAGCGATGGGCAACGTGGTGGTGGTGGTGACCAACAACGATCAAGCCCAAGCCGATGCCATTGCCGACGACTTGGCGGCGAAATTGTGGGGGCTGCGCGAAGCATTGGCGGTGGCTATTCCCGATGTGGCAGGCGCGGTAAAAGTGGCGATGCAGGCCAAGCGTGGGCCGTTTGTGATTGTGGATATTGGCGACAACGTAGGCGGCGGCTCGGCTGCCGACAGCACGTTTTTGCTGCAAGAATTATTGGCGCAAGAGGCTGATGGCTGGGTGGTGACGCTGGCCGACCCCAAAAGTGTGCAGGCTTGTGCGAATGGGGGCATTGGCGCGACGCTCAGCCTGACGGTGGGTGGCAAAACCGACGACATGCACGGCGATCCTATGCTTGTGACTGGGCGTGTTAAGTGCTTGCACGATGGCAAATATGAAGAACGTGCGGCGCGGCATGGCGGGGTGCGTTGGGGCGACCAAGGGCTGAGCGCCTTGCTTGAGGTGCAAGCCGCGCCAAACAAGGCCGCCAGTTACATTCTGCTCACCAGCCATCGCGCCGCGCCGATGAGTTTGCATCAGTTGCAAAGCGTTGGCATTGAGCCGAGCTATATGAGAATTTTGACCGTCAAGGCGGCGATTGCTTGGAAAGCGGCCTACGAGCCGGTCATGACTGGCTTTGTCATTGCCGATACACCCGGCGCAACCCAAGTCAACCCGCGCCGCTGGACGTATCGTCACACCCGCGCTGGCTTGTGGGGGTTAGAGGGCTGGTGAGGGCAAAGTGGCAGGTGGCAGGTTGCAGGTTGCAAAGTGGCAGAGTTGCAGGTTGCAGGTGGCAAAGTTGCAGGTTGCAGGTGGCAAAGTTGCAGGTGGCAAAGTTGTAGAGCGACAGGCTATAAAGTTGGACAAATAGGCAACTCTGCAACTTGCAACTTTGCCACCTGCAACATATTCTACTTTGACGGCATAGCTTCATTGAGAGATACAATGAGAATTAAAAATGGCAAATGACAATATCTATACCCAAACCACAAGCAATACCGGTGAAAGTGCTTGCCCCGTAACCGGCTTGGGGGCGACATTTCACCCGTTTGATGACCCATATTTGGCTGACCCATATCCATTTTTTGAGCAGGCGCGGCAGGGTGAGCCGGTATTTTATAGCCCCGAAATTAATCATTGGGTGATTTCTCGGTATGACGATATTAAGCGTGTTTTTCTTGACCACGAGACGTATTCGGCGCGAAATGCCCAAACGCCGGTGACCCCTTGGCCGCCCGAAGCCGCTGCTATGCTCAATGCCCAAGGCTTGCGGCTGATGCCAAATTTGAGCAACAATGACCCGCCCGCGCATACCCGGGTGCGGGCGTTTGTCGGCGATGCCTTTACTCCGCGTCGTATTCAGTGGATTGAGCCACACGTACGGCGGCTGATTACTGAGGCTATTGATCGAATGATTGGCTTGGGCAAAGCTGATTTGGTGAAAGAGCTATTTTATGAGATACCGGCGCGGGTGTTGTTGGTCTTTCTTGGCATACCAGATGCCGATGTGGCTAAAGTTAAAACATGGTCTGAGGGGCGGGCTTTGCTCACATGGGGCCGTTTGACCGAGGCCGAAATTGTGGCGCAAATTCCGTCGTTTATCGAATATGTGCGGTATTGTTATCAATTGGTCGCTCATTTAGAGCAGCATCCGGGCGAAGATTACACCAGCGAATTGGTGCAAAAACTCAACGCTGAGCATCCCGAAGGGCTGAGTAAAGACAATATCGCAGTGGCGTTATTTGGCTTTTTAATGGCTGGGCACGAAACGACGACCAATCAATCGGGCAATGGCTTTCGCGTGTTGCTCGAAAACCGCACAGCTTGGCAAAATTTGTGCGCCGATCAAACCCTCATCCCTCAAGCGATCGAGGAAATTTTGCGTCATCAATCGGGTGTCATCTCGTGGCGGCGTTACACCACGAAAGAGGTTGTTATTCAAGGCCAAACCATTCCCCAAAATTCACAATTGTTGCTATTGCTGGGTGCGGCCAATTATGATGAAGCGGTGTTTGCGCATGGCGAGCAGCTCGATTTGCAGCGCAAAAACGCCCGTCAGCATTTATCGTTTGGCTTGGGCATCCACTATTGTTTGGGTGCACCCTTGGCGCGGCTCGAATTGAAGATTTTTCTCGAAGAGATGACGCGGCGTATGCCGTCGCTGCGCTTGGTCAAAGATCAGACCTATCGCTATTCGCGCAACACGTCGCATCGTGGGCCATTGTCGTTGTGGGCCGAGTGGGATGTGGTGTGAGTAGGGGGTACAACCTTATCCGTACCGATTCTTATGCCATTATTTCCCAATCCTACCAGCCTAATTATTTTTGCCATCGCTGTGACTGGCCTTACCATGTTGCCGGGCGCAACCACCATGTTAGTGATACGTCGCGTGATCGCGGGCGGGCAACGCGCCAGCATCATGACCGTGATCGGCGGCAGCATGGGGATTTATTTCCACGCCCTTGTGGCGGCGCTGGGCTTGTCTATCATTTTTCAGCAAAATGAGACATTGCGGATGGCGGTGCGTTGGGTGGGTGCAATCTATCTGATTTGGCTGGGGGCAAAATCGCTGGCGCGGGCTTGGCAAGGCATAGCGCGTGTTAATCTTACGCTTAACCCCATCAACACCCAAAATAAAACCCATTGGGCGGCCTTTGTCGAGGGGTTGATTACGGTGGTGCTCAGCCCCGAAGCGGCCTTGTTTTATCTTTCGGCGTTGTCACAATTTATTGAGCCGGGTGAATGGGTGTTGGGCAAGGCTATTTTGCTCGGCAGTATTCATACTTTGGTGCGTTTGATTTGGTATAGCTTGCTGTCGGCCTTTGTCAGCCGCATCATTATTTTGCTCAGCCGCCCATTGATGCAACGTGGGATAGAGGCGATGTCGGGGCTATTGTTGATCGGTTTTGCATTACGCACTATCATGAACGGGCGCTAATACGCGGGTAAAATTCCCTCCTAATCATGTCTGACTGGAACCCTAACCTTTATCTGAAATTTGCCAATGAACGCACCCAACCTTCGATTGATTTAATTTCACGCATCGCACTCGCCCAACCCGCGCAGATTGTAGATTTGGGCTGCGGGCCGGGCAACAGCACCAAGGCATTGCGCCAACGCTGGCCGACTGCGCATATTGTCGGTGTAGACAATTCGCCAGAAATGATCGCCGCCGCCACCAAGGCTGACCCAGCCGGCAAATGGGTGTTGGCTGATTTAAGCACGTGGCAGCCCGATGCGCCATTAGACCTCGTGTTTTCAAATGCCACCTTGCAATGGGTGAAGCATCACGACACATTGCTGCCGCGTTTGCTCGGCACAGTGGCGCAGGGTGGGGCGCTGGCGATGCAAATGCCCGACACCAGCGGGTTAGGCATGCCAGTACGGCATATTTTGGCGCAAGTGGCCGATTTGCCGCAGTGGCGGGCGCGTGTGGCGATTGCCAAAGGCAGCACGCACACCGAGCGCCCCTCCTTCTATTATGACGTGTTGCGGCCCCATTGCCGCTATTTAGAGTTGTGGGAGACCGAATATAACCATGTGCTCGACAGCGCCGCCGCCATTGTTGAGTGGATCAGCGCCACCTCGCTGCGCCCGTATTTGGATGCGCTCGACACCGACGCGCATCGCCAAGCGTTCATCGCCGAAATGGTGCAGCGGGTCGGCGAGGTGTATGGCACGCAATATGATGGCAAAGTCTTGTTTCCATTTCGGCGCGTGTTTTTTATTGCATATCGTTAGGGTAAATGGGTTGATTTTGCATATAATCAATGAAGCGATATGTTGACAAAACAACAAGTTACCCTTATTTTGCAACAGCAATTACCTTATTTAATTGCTGAATATGGTGTGAAGCGACTTGGGATTTTTGGCTCGGTTGCGAAAGGGTTGCAGCAAAAAAAAAGCGATATTGATTTAATTGCAGAATTTGACCAACCTTTGGGTTTGCGTTTTGTTGAATTTACTGATTATCTTGAGCAATTGCTCGAGACACCTGTAGATGTCATTACACCTGCTGGCGTTAAAGCAATTCGTAATCCACAAGTTGTGCAAGATATTAACAACAGTGTTGTGTATGTCTAAAGGGTCTGAAATTACTTATTTAAAAGATATTGCTGAAGCCATCCGGCGGATACCATTATGAGCGAAAAAGTTGCCGACATCCCCATTCATACGATTGGATTTAGCGGGGCCGATGTTCCCGATCCCAATGTCATTAATACCTGTGTGCATTGTGGCTTGTGTTTGCCCACTTGCCCCACTTACCGCATGACTGGCTCCGAGTTGGCCTCGCCACGCGGACGCATTTACCTGATGAAGGGTGTGACCGAAGGCCGTATTTCATTGACCGATGACACCTTTGTCGAGCAGATGGGCTTGTGCCTCAATTGCCGCGCTTGCGAGGCGGCTTGCCCGAGTGGGGTGATGTATGGCGGCATTCTCGAAGCCAGCCGCGCCCAATTGCAGCGGGTTAAAGAGCAGGGAGTGAAGGATGAAGGCGGAAGGATGAAGGATGAATCGCTAAATCCTCAATCCCTAATCTCCAATCCCCAATCGCTTAAGATGGGCGTCATCGAGCGCGGCCTCCGCAAGGTGGTGTTTGGCACATTGTTTAAGAATATGGCGGCTTTTCGCACTTTTTCGTGGACGATGAAGGCGTATCAAAAGACCGGCTTGCAAAGCCTTGCCCGAAAATTGGGCGTGCTTGACAAGATGAAAATGACGGATGCCGAGCGCATGTTACCGCGTATCAGTGATCAATTTACCGTGCCAAAGGGCCAAATTTACAAGGCCGAGGGCGAGCGCAAATATAGTGTCGCTTTGCTCAGCGGCTGCATCATGAGCACGGCCTTTGCCCAAGTTCACGAGGCCACAATTCGGGTGCTGAATAAGAATGGCTGCGATGTGATTTTGCCGACCGGGCAGGGCTGTTGTGGCGCGTTGCATGTGCATGGCGGCGATCTCGACGGTGGGCGCGAATTGGCGCGGCGCAATATCGAGGCGTTTGAGAAGCAAGGCTTGGCTCAACTGGACGCGATTATTGTCAACGCGGCGGGCTGTGGCAGCACCATGAAAGAATATGCGCATTTGTTGCACGACGATCCACAATGGCGCAGCCATGCCGAAGCGTTTGTGGCAAAGGTGCGTGATGTGCATGAATTTTTGGCTGGCATCGAACTCAATCGCCAAGATTTGAAGCCACTCAACATCAAAGTGACGTATCAGGAGCCGTGCCATATGGCGCACGCTCAACGCCTGACCGCCCAGCCGCGCAAATTGCTCAAAGCCATTCCGCAATTGCAACTGGTCGAGATGTTTGAGAGCAGCCTATGTTGCGGCAGCGCTGGCATTTACAACCTGACGCAGCCTGAAATGGCGGCTGATCTTGGCGCACGCAAAATTGAAAATGCGCTTGCCACTAACGCGCAGGTCATCGCTACGGCGAATCCGGGCTGTGCCTTGCAATTGGCCGCCGAGCTGCAAAAACGCGGCAAAGATGTGCAGGTGCGCTATATTGTTGAATTGCTGGCACAATCGTATGGTAAGTAAAGTTTAATAACATGGATAGACAAGATAGGCAGGATGTTTTTTCTTATCCTGAATATTCTGTTTATCCTATGTTTGATAGGGTGTAATCACACGGATAGACAAGATAGGCAGG
>JAHBAL020000295.1 GCA_018500105.2 Anaerolineae bacterium | reverse complement strand
TGTCATTTCGACGCGAAGCGAGAAATCTTTGCAAAACATACGCTTTTAGCTTCAATTTATGCAAAGATTTCTCGCTTCGCGTCGAAATGACGATTCCACTATCACTATCCACTATCACTATCAACTATAACTATCCACTCATATTATGTTTACCAACTACACCCCCGAAGCCAAGCGGCTGCTGATTGCCAACGTCATTGCGTTTGTTGGCTTTGGGCTGACGTTGCAATACCCACTGATTTATCTTAACAGTGTGCGTGGGATTGGGCTAAATGAGGCGGGCGCATTATTGACGTTTGCCGGTTTATTGGGGCTGGCGGTGTCGCCGGTCGCGGGCAGCCTGATTGACCGTTATGGCGCAAATACCATCATGACGGTCTCCGGCTTACTGATGGCGGTGTCGGCTGTGGCGTTTGCCCATGTCACCTCGTTTGCGCTTGCGGCGCTAATTTGGACGTTGGCGACGATGGCGCAAGCCGCCCGTTTCCCCGCCTTCAGCACCCTGCTTGGGGTGCGCGTCAGCGAGGCCGAACGCGGCAGCGCTTATGCGCTCAATTACGCTGGCGTGAATTTGGGCATCGGCTTTGGCGGCTTGCTTGGCGGTTTTCTCATTGACATCAATCAACTGGGCACATTTCAAACTGCGTTTTATATTCAAGCGGCGTTTGCCGTGTTATTTGTGTTGCTCACATGGCGCATCAAAGATGAGCGTCAAGCGGTTCTGGCAAAAGAAGCATCGGCAGCAGCGGCAGCACTGCCGCCATCGTCGGCATCAAACGTATGGCTCGGCATGTTGCATAACCGCACTTTCATCTTGCTCTGTCTTCTCAACCTGTTGTTTTGGGGCAATGTCAGCCAACAAAACAGCTTTTTGCCGCTGTATGCCACCCAAGACATCGGCGCGACCCCGCGTGAATTGGGCTATGCCTTGGGGCTGAACACGCTGGTCATCGCGGTATTGCAAATGCCGGTTATGGGCTGGCTGCGACATATTTCGCGCCGTCTGGCGTTGGGCATCATGTTTGTCGGCATTGTGCTGGGCTGGATTTTGATGCTGGTGGCAGGAAATTTGCCTCAAGGTGGGCTGCCCTTGTTGCTGGTCGTGCTCACGCCCGGTGTGATCGGCTTGGCCGAGACGGTCTTTTCGCCCATCGTGCCAGCATGGATACTGAAAGTATCACCGCCGGAGCAAATTGGCCGCTACAACGGCGTGTCAATGATGGTGGCTGGCATCGCCCAAAACATCGCGCCTTTAATCGCCACCCTGTTTGTGCAAGCCAATGCCAATGTGTCACTGTTGTGGCTGCTCATTTTTACCTGCGGCCTCGGCGTGGCTGTGTCTTGGTGGTTGCGTGAGTAGGCGTTGGACTAAGCTGTGATTTCAATTTCGCGCCATGCCAACCGTTCAAACCCAAGTGCAGCCACCACAAACACCCGCAATTTGAGCATGCCATTATGCCGCGCAAGTAGCTCGTGGCGATAATCATGGGCGGCGCGTGTGGCTTCATCGAGCGCGTTGGCAATGGCAGGAATGGCTTGAATTTGGGCCTGACTCATATTGCGCACTTGCGCGGCGGTTGTTTTTGCCACGCTTAGGGCTACATATTTAAATTCGATCACAATGTCGTTCAATTGACTGTTGCGGTATTCGGGCCGCAAAATCAAGGTGATATCGGCATAGCGCCGATGTAGCTCGGTTTCAGACTCTGGCGTGTATTGGATATCGTTAAAAAGCAAGGTCAAAAAGGCGGTTTTTACCATCGCTTCGGCATTTTGTCGGCGATAGTCGCGGTTTTTAAACGCCTTGAACAATCTTTGTTCGGCAAATTGGCATACTGGCTCAATTTCGCCAAATTGATACAACGCCTTGGCGAGATCAATGCGCTCGTTACGTAAGCTGACTTGGGGCAGCAAATGGCGTTGTAGCGTTTCAAAGTAAAGCCGCCGGATGACCAAATTGGGGATGCACAAACGCATTTCGCCCGCGGCTGTTTGCCCATGCAGGGTGGCGACCCCAAAATAAAAGAGCAATGCGCCCAAAGCGGCTTTATCTTCGTCGTGAGACAGCAATTCCTGAATGCCAAAACGGTCAGATAAATAAGAAACGCCAAACCCTAAGTCATCATTGGCGAGCGTGAGCAAAATATCATCATTGCCCAATAAGGCAGTCACCCAGCGCAATTTGTCTTGATCCATCGCCAAATTTGTGTCGAGCAGGTTCTGTGGAAATTCACCCGTGCTGCGAAACGCATCGAGAAAATAGAGCGACAGCGTTGGGTTGTAAATGCCCGCAATCTGGCGGCGATGGAAGCGATAGCCGTCGTAAAAGGTGCGCATGGTTGCAATGGCCTGATCGGCGAGTTTGTCGGGGAGATTGCATTCAGCCGCAACCTGATGCACGGCTTGCGACATTTCGGCCTCGGTAAACCCGCATAAATCATGCAATTGTGGGTCAAGCGATACTTGTTTGGCGTTGTTAAACCCGCTGGTTGCATCACTCAACACCATCGGCGACACTCCCGTGATGAAATAGCGATCTAATCCATTGCCTGAAGCGGCCCATTTCACCGCCTTAAACAAGGTCTTTAGCTCACCTTCGCCATACATCAAGGTTTCATAGCGTGCTTGGCGTTGGGTCTGATGCCCCATCGCGACGGCATTGGCAAAATTGTCATATTCGTCAATCAGCAAATACACCCGATGCGAGGTCAATTGCACCACATTCATCATGTCTTGAAATGACGAAATGGCGTTGTCGGGCGAAATTTCGATGTGGCGCGGCAAATAGGCTGCATAGCGTTCGCCAAAATGCCGGATGGCGTCATTGATATGGTCGTGCAAACTTTGCCGGATGGCGTTCAAATCCCCGTTAGGCGAGACCAAAGAAAAATCCCAACGCAAGATGAAATAGTGATTGCGGCGCGGGGTTGGATGTTGCCCAATTGCCAAAGTGCCGAATAACTTTTCAAATTGATTGGCTTTATTCAGATCATAATAATTTTCTAGTGTCGAGAGCCACAAACTCTTGCCAAAACGACGCGGACGCAGAAAAATAAGTTGGCTACCGTTTTCTTCAATGCTGCGAATATGTTGCGTGCGATCAGCATAAAAATAGCCTTCCGTGCGTATTTTGTAAAAATCGGCTAATCCGTAAGGGAATTTAATCGCCATAACGATATGAGTCAACCTGAAAAGATTGCTGCATGCCTTATTCTAGCCCAGAAAATTTGGTTTACCGCACCCGCCGATAGCTATTATCGGAATAGCGCTGAATCACCGCCCACACCTGAACTGGCGCGGTAGACGGCCCAACCCGAACGAGTCCATCCCACACCCAACCCGCCAACGGGTCGCCACCCAGCCACACATCGGCAAATTGCGAGCCGTTGGGGGCCACCACCCGCACAATATAAATCGCGCGGGCGCTGTCGGCCAAAATCAGATTGAGGCGGCTGCCCGCCGGAACTTGCCCGACCAAGGGTAGCATTTTGCTTTCCAACTCGGTTTTTAGCTCGGCCCACGCGATAAATTTGCCATTGCCGCACACATCGAGACAAATGCCGGGCGGGTAGCCTTCGCCTGTGCCCCAGCGCACCCGCTGTGGGCCGGTAATTTCGGGCAATGGGGTTTCGGTGGGCAAAATCGGCGTGACCGACGGCAAGATAAACGGCGTTAGGGTCGGCCCCAATGCGCCGCCGCCACTTGGCGAGCGCACACAACCAATGGATAAAACGGCCAAGGCAATGAAGAAATTAAGTTTAAGCGCCGTCGTCAAATGAATTTTTTTATGTCGTTTCATCACAAATCCCAGACCCCAATTTTAATCTTATCTGCATTTCAGTTTAACCCACTCACCTGACGCATAAGCTACTTTTATGATGACATTAATGTTCAAATGCCATGACTAGAACTTACGCAAGGTTTTATTTTTACCACGAAGAACACGAAGAACTCAAAGATTTGCATCAAAATCCCTTTCTTATCTTTGTGAACTTTGTGTGCTTTGTGGTAAAACATTTCTGAATGGCCTAAATCCGAGACATAGCGCGATAAACGCATTGCGCATTTTGTCTCGTTGTATAGTGGCTATGAATGTCAACGTATGTTGAAGTTGCCCTGTTGAGCAATGCGTTTGAGAAATTGCTCACCTATAGCGTGCCAGCCGAATTTGAGGCCGATGTGCGGCCCGGCGTGGTGGTGGGCGTGCCGTTGCGCAACACACCTATTGCCGGTGTCGTCATTCGCTTGCGCAATATTAGCCGCTTGCCAATGGGGCCGAACGGACGTGCCATCACGATCAAAGCCATCACCGCCGTGCTGGATGCGCAGCCTGCGCTCAATGCACGGCAAATCGAATTGGCACGCTGGATCGCCGCCGAATATCACACCTCGCTTGGCCGCGCCTGTGCCATCATGATTCCGCCCGGGCTGACGCCTAGCTCGTCAAATATGTATGAGGCCGCGCCCGCCGTCGCCTCATCGCCACACCCCGCGAACGCAAAACCCAACCCGCATGACCAAATTGTGGCGTTACTGCGGGCACGTGGGCCGATGATCGAAGCCAAACTGCGGGTGACGCTGCGCAAAATGGGCGTTGCCGATTGGCAAGCCATGCTAGAGGCCATGCTCAAAAAAGGGCTGATTGTGCGCAACGCAACCTTGGCCCCGCCCAAAGTCAAGGCTGTGCGCAGCACCCTTGTGCAACTCATGATCTCGGCCATGACACTCGACATCGTGCTGAGCAACTTGGACCGCGACGATAAGCCGGCTGCCCGCCGCCGTGCTGCCGCCCTGCGCTATGTGCAGCAACGCAATGGCATTGCGTGGGCCGACTGGCTATCTGCCGAAACCAGCGCCACCCGCGATGATTTGGCGTGGCTGCAAGCCCAAGACTATGTCACCTTGGGCGACGCTGAACGTTGGCGCGACCCGCTCTCGGATGTGGATTTTATCGTCAAGACCCCGCCGCCGCTCACGCCCGATCAAGCCCAAGCATGGCGGGCGGTCGAAACCGCCATTGAAAATGTAAAATTGAAAATGGAGAATGGAAAATTGAAGTCAGAAAATGGCGATCCAAATTTTTCATTTTCCATTCTCAATTCTCAATTTCTGCTAAGAGGGGTGACTGGCAGCGGCAAAACCGAGGTGTATTTGCGGGCGGTGGCGGCGACTTTGGCGCAAAAACGCGGCGTCATCATCCTCGTGCCCGAAATTAGCTTGACCCCGCAAACCGCCCGCCGCTTTTTAGAGCGCTTTCCGGGCAAAGTGGCGCTCATCCACAGCCGCCTCAAGCCGGGCGAACGCTACGACACATGGCGGCGCATTCGGGCGGGTGAATTGCCGGTGGTGGTGGGGGCGCGTTCGGCCCTATTTGCGCCCGTGCCCGATGTCGGCCTGATCGTGCTTGACGAAGAACACGAGTCGTCGTATAAGCAAGACCGATCCCCCGCCTACGATGCCCGCCGCGCCGCGGCGCATTATGCTCAATTGAGCAAGGCTGTGCTCATTTATGGCAGTGCCACGCCGTCGCTCGAGGCATGGCATGCGGTGAATGTGGGCCGCA
>JAHBAL020000318.1 GCA_018500105.2 Anaerolineae bacterium | reverse complement strand
GGTCAAAACCGTAATTTTGAGGCCGATGTTACTTTGTCGCAAGGCAAGCACGTGGTCAAGCTAGAATATTTTGAAGGTTCTGGCGCGGCGCGGGTTAATTTTTGGTGGGAGCTTTTGACTGAGGTGGCTTGCCAAAACGTTACCGAATGGAAAGCCGAATATTTCAATAATCGAACTGTGTCGGGCAACCCGATGTTGTGTCGCAATGAGTCAACCCTCAACCTAGATTGGGGCAAAGAATCGCCAGATCAAGCGATTTCAACCGATGGCTTTTCGGCTCGGTTTACGCGCAAGGTGAAATTCCCCGCCGGGCGTTATCGCTTCCGGGTCGGCTCGGATGACGGTGTGCGACTTTGGCTCGACGATCGGCAGCTTGTTGATTTATGGGAGTCGCGCAACCGCGCCGACAACACGGTTGACATTAACATTGCCGAAGGTGAGCACACCATCAAGCTAGAATATTTTGAAGATGTAGATGATGCAGCCGTAAATTTGCGCTGGGACCCGCTTTCGACTGGTGATGGCCCATCCACAGAAATTGACCCTGTGTGTGGCCGGATTACGGATTGGAAGGGCGAATATTACAACAACCGCACCTTGACCGGCGAGCCAAAGTTTTGCCGCAACGATGCCGCCGTGCAATATAACTGGGGCACAGGCTCACCGGGCACAGGCATTGGCAACGATAATTTCTCGGTGCGTTGGACGCGCATCATGTCCTTTACTGCGGGCAACTATAAGTTTAAATTATCGGTGGATGACGGCGTGCGTCTGTATGTTGATGACAAGCTCATCTTAGACCATTGGACCACCAGCGGCAAGCAAGATTATGATGCGACGGTGGCGCTGACCAGTGGCTGGCACACCATTTTGGTTGAATATTATGAGGATAGCGGCGGCTCAATTATTCGTTTGTCGTGGGATATGCTGGATGATGTGGCGTGTCCGGCCACAACTTCTGGCTGGAAAGGCGAATATTTTGCCAATCGCACTTTAAGCGGCAAGCCGATCATTTGCAAAAACGATTCCGATATCAATTTTGGTTGGGGCACGTCATCGCCCAGTCAGTTGCTCAATGCAGATTCATTCTCGGTGCGCTGGAGTCGCCAACAAAACTTTGTGGGCGGCGAATACAAGTTCCGCGCTCGGGCCGATGAAGGCATTCGGATTTATCTTGACAATCAGACCGTGCTCGACAAATGGGGCACGAGTGGTGGTGGTGAACATGTTGTGCCGATTGTGGTGACGGCTGGCACACACACCGTGCGGGTTGAATATTGGGATGACACAGGTGGCGCTGGCGTAATTGTGCGGGTGCAAGCGCCGGGCGACGCCGATACGCCATTGCCCGCCTTGCCGAGTGGGTCTACCAGCCCCGGCACAGCCACGCCGACTTCGCCGACTGCTACACCCGTGCCGGGTTCATCGGCAACGCCGGTCCCAACCGGCACATCCAGCGCGGCGGGGATGCCACAAGCTGGCAAAGTGTATCGCATTACCAACTATTTATCGGGCAAGGTGGTCGAGATTGGCAATAAGGGCACAGGCGGTTCGCACATGGTGCAAGGCACATGGGCCAATATGCCTTGGCAAAAATGGGAATTTTTGCCGGTGTCATTGGCCGGCGAAACCAATTTGTATCGTGTTCGCTCGACGCATAGCAATCGCTGTTTAGCGGTCTACAAAGACCCAGTCCCGAGTAAAGACATTTCCATGAAAGACCGCACCGAAATTACACAACAAGTGTGTGAAACGATGCCAGATATTTGGGAAATTACGCCGGGCACGTTGGGTTTGAACTTCAAGTTGCGGCATAGCTTGAAATACATGAGTGTGTATAACAACAGCCTCGACGATAATGCAACGATTATCCAATTTAAGTTCTATGATGGCGGCAACCAAGCCTATAACTTGATTGAAGTTGGCGGCAGCGGGGATGTAGGCACGCCTGTCCCAACCGCCCCCCCATTGGCAAAGCCCGAACAGGGCAAGGTTTATCGAATCACCAATGCACGCAGTGGAAAAGTGGTTCAGCCTGCTGGCCTTAGCACCGATCCTGCTATCAAGCTGCTTCAAGGCACTTGGTCAAATTCGCAACAACAAAAATGGGAAGTTGCCCCTGCTGGCGGCTTTGACCCCGATTACTACATCATTCGTAATATCGGCAGTGGGAAATGCCTCGAGACGTACACCTATCGTGGGGTTGCCAAGGCCGGTTATCCTTATGTACAAAATGATTGTAGATACGGCACCGCCCAGTTGTTTAAGATACAGGCCGTGCAGCAATCTGGCTTTATGATTATTGATAAAGTGTCGCCATATGCGTTGACGGTTGAGAATAGCTCGATGGATGATGGCGCATTCTTGCTGCAAGCCGGTTTGAGTGGCAGCCCAAGCGCAACCTTTAGCTTTGTCGAGGTGTCGCGTTAGCGCGGCTTGTGCTTTTACAGAAAAATAAAACGGCCCGTCTCACGACGGGCCGTTTTATTTTTCTAGCTTAGAACGTATTCCACAAAAGCTGGTTGGTCACTTCGTGGTGGAATTGCACTTCCGATGGCTTGACCACGGTGCCGAGCAGGCGTGGGCAGCGATCGGCACTGGCTTGCTTGAGCGCGGCGTAGCGTTCCTTAATGTCTTCGCCCAACAACTCGGTCACCCATGCGGCATTGCGGAAATTTTCGATGGCGGTGTAGATGTTGTCTGGCAAGAACCGATTGGCTTGGCGCAAGTTTGCCGTGTCCGAAATCGAGCCTTCAAGACCCGTGCGGAAGGTGGCGAGCATGACCATGTAGGGGTTGCTATCGGGGCCGACCGAGCGCACCTCAAAGCGTGAACTCTTTTCGGCGCCGATGGGCACGCGAATCATCGAGCCACGATCAGAGCCACTGACCTTAATTTGGTTGGGGGCTTCAAAATGTGGGTCGAGACGGCGGTAGGCATTAACGCTGGCGTTGAGCATCAAGCAAATGTCGTTGCCATGTGACAAGATGCGATCAATCATGCCCCATGCAAATTCGCTCAATTTTAATTCGCCGGTCGGATCCCAAAACAAGTTCTTGCCATTCTTCGAGATTGACATGTTCGTGTGCATACCGCTGCCATTGACACCCACCACTGGTTTTGGCAAGAAACTGGCTGTGAAGCCCATGCGGGCGGCCACCTGACGACAGATCAGCTTGTAAAGCTGAATTTGATCTGCGCCAGCCAATACATCGCCATAGCTATAGTTCATTTCAAATTGCGAAGGCGCGACTTCGGGGTGATCTTTTTCATTCTGGAACCCCATTGCGCGTTGCACCTCGGCAGACGTGTCAATGAATTGGCGTAGCGCATCGCTCGGCAATGAATGATAGTAGCCACCGCTGCTGGCAAATTCAAACTTGCCGGTTTTGTAAAATTCGCGCTCGGCATCTAGCCCTTTCAACAAAAAGCCTTCGATTTCATTGGCGGCATTGAAAACATAACCATGCGATGCATAATATCTGTCTCTTATACACAT
>JAHBAL020000141.1 GCA_018500105.2 Anaerolineae bacterium | reverse complement strand
GCCTTGCAGCTAAAACCGCAAATGCTTGACCGTGAGCTTTTTCTCCATCAATTGTTTGAGCGAATCTATCCCGATTTGCAAATGCAGGTCTACGTAATTGCGGGTAACGCTGCTGTCGCTGACCTCGGTTTTTACCCCTTCGGGCGTCATGGGTTGGTCAGACACCAGCAACAAGGCCCCGGATGGAATTTCATTGTAAAAGCCAGTGACAAAAATTGTCGCCGTTTCCATATCAATGGCGGTGGCGCGGATGCGTGACAAATGGCTCTTGAAGCCCTCGTCCCATTCCCACACACGGCGGTTGGTGGTAAACACCGTCCCGGTCCAATAATCTTGGTTGGCCTCGCGGATGGTGGTCGAGACGGCTTTTTGCAAGGCAAAGGCCGGTAACCCCGGCACTTCGGGCGGAAAATAATCATTCGACGTGCCTTCGCCACGAATGCCCGCGATGGGTAGCACCAAGGCTCCGACCTTGATTTTCGATTTCAGACTGCCGCATTTGCCCAAAAACAACACCGCCTTGGGGTTGATGGCACATAGCAAATCCATGATCGTGGCGGCGTTGGGGCTGCCCATGCCAAAATTGATGATGGTGATGCCGTGTGCGTGGGCGCTGCGCATGGCGCGATCTTCGCCCAGCACTGGCACATTAAATTTTTCGGCGAATTTGCGCACGTAGTTGTCGAAATTGGTGAGCAAAATGTATTCGCCAAATTGATCCAACGGACGCCCCGTATATCGGGGTAACCAAGCATTCACAATTTCTTCTTTTGTTTTCATAATGACACCGTTTATGAAAATAAAAACGCCGACTTGTGTTAAGTCGGCGTTTTATGATCCTAACGGGATTCGAACCCGTGTTTAAGCCTTGAGAGGGCTTCGTCCTAGGCCACTAGACGATAGGACCGTGCTAGGCCGAATATTTTACCACAATTGGAAAGGGGCAGGTTGCAGGGGGCAGGTTGCAAAGTGGCAAAGTTGCAAAGTTGCAGGGGGCAGGTTGCAAAGGGGCAAGTTGTTAGAATTTGCAACCTGCAACCTGCCCCCTGCAACCTGCAACTCTGCAACCTGCAACCTGCAACCTTCACCCCTGCAGCTTGGCCCACATTGCCATGTCGCGTTCGGCGGTCCAGATTTGCGGATGCTCGATGCCGGTTAGCTCGTCGTAGGCGCGGGCGACATTGAAAGGGATGCAGTGTTCGTAGATCGGCCATTTGCCATACTTGGGCGTCATTTTGGCGTAGGTGTGGTCGAAAATGGCTTTTAGGTCGCTCATACCAAGCTGCATGGCCTCAGCTACGCCGCCTAGCAGGTCATTGACAAACCCGCGTGTGGATTCGATAGCGGCCTCACAAGCCGCCTCGCCGATGGCAGCGGCCCCGCGCCCGGGCACAATGATGCGCGGTTTTAGCGCCTTGAGGGCATCGAGTGTGTGCGACCATGCTTGCAAATGCGCATCGCCGCAGTAAAGCGCACAGGTGGCCTCGACCAAATCCCCCGCAAACAACACGCGCTCGGCGGGCAGCCACACCACGCTATCGCCTTTGCTGTGCCCGCTGCCCAAATGCAGCAATTGCACTTCTTGCTCGCCGAACCACAACGTGCATTCGCGTTCGAAGGTTTGGGTGGGGTAGGTCAGGCCCGCAATTTCGGCGATGCCATCGAACAAGCGCGGCATTCGGCGCGCCTCGCTTTCGTAATCCTGCGCCCCGCGTTCGCGCACCAAATCGAGCGTGGCGCGGCTGCTAATAATGGTATCGGCTTGATCAACCCCCGCCGCACCCAGCACGCGCACGGCGTGGTAATGGGTGAGGAAAATAGTCTTGACCGGTTTGTCGGTGACACGGCGAATGTCGGTCAGCATGGCGCGGGCGGCCTTGGGCGTGGCACGGCAATCTATCGCCAGCACCGAGGTTGGGCCGACAATAAAGCCAGTATTGGGGTCGAAATCGCTCAAGTAGCCGTAGGCGTTGGGCGCAAGCTCGACCACGCGGGTCGTTTGCACGATGGTGTCGTTTGAAGAGGCGAAGGGTTTACTCATGATGGCAAATTATGTCACAATTACGGCGGCATTTTATGGCGACCATTTCAACATCAAGCGGCTGCGTTTGACGCCATCGAGCGAGGTGTAGAGGCTGAGCCTGCCCTTGTTTAGCACAAAATCGGCGTGGCCTAGCCCAATATTGCCCGGCATATCCACCAAAATCGGGTTGCCGGAGTAGCGCTCCCACTTGCCGTCGAGCACATTTGAGACGCTGCGGGCAAGGCCGAGGCCAAATTGGGTGTCGCCGGGGTCGCCGGGGCCGGGGCCGCGCACGCCCTCATACAGCATGTAATAGCGGTCGCCCCATTTCACCACGTCGGCAGAGCTGATGTAACGAAAATCGAAAAATGGATTGGTCTTTGGCCCGCGTTCGTTGACCGGCCCATAGGTTTTGGCTCCGACGAATAGTGGGTTCGATTTGCAACGCTTCATTTGGCTGGCGGGTTGGCGTTTGTTGCCCACAAAACAGCCCATGCCGCTGGGGTTTTGGCCCAGCGCCACAAATACATACAACTGATCGCCCTCGACATACACGCCCGGCGGCGCACCCGCCAAACATTCAAAATCTTTGGGCACAAACGGGTGCGCGTCAATGGTTTCGGCCAGCGAGCCGCACGGTTTTAGCCACAGTCGCCAAATGCCGGTATCGGCGACGGCTTCTGGGTTGCTCCAATTGAGGCCGTCGGTCGAGCGGCGCAATTTGGTTTGCCCGCGATACTCATACGCCATAAACATGGTTTCGCCATCGTAAGCCACACGCGGGTATTGTTGCTGGTCAATGTGGTCGGTTTCGCTTTTGCACGGGCATTGCTGGCATTTCATTTGGCAAATAGGTGGCTGGCTGCTATAGTTAAAGGTCTTGCCGTCGTCGGTGCTGCGCATGATGACCGTGCAGCCGGGGAACTCAACCGCTGCGCCGCACTGATCTTTGACACCCGCCGAGCGTTGGCTGGCGTGCAAATACGACCATAATTCGCCGTTGCTCATCACAATTGTTTCCGATTCGCCCATAGGCAACCCTGTGTCTTCGACATCCACCACAAATTTGGCCTTGCCCGCCCAAAAATCGGCGAGTGTCGGCTCGGCGGGGGTGCTGGCTGGGATATTGCCGCCGTGCAAAAGCTGGCGAATGATGACAGGCTGGGCAGTGG
>JAHBAL020000358.1 GCA_018500105.2 Anaerolineae bacterium | reverse complement strand
CCCGCCCCCATTGGCACCCCCCCCCCCCCCCCTTGCCCCAAGCCCACCCGCCGCCCCATCAGCCGCGCCTGCTACCACCGCAACGATCCCACCGCCGACACTAACACCGCCCTCCATCGCCACTGTTCAGGCAACCAATACGGCAGTGGTCGTGCCAACCGTCAGCACCAAAATCCCGACGGTGACCAGCGCCCGAACCGTAGCGCCAACATCTGCCCCGACCTTAGCCCCGGCCACGCCTGCCGTCCCCACAATGGCCGCCCCAGCCCTCGCCAGCGACATTGCGGGTGTGCAAAGTTTTGGCGGTTTGGGGCAAAATCATGTGCCCTACCCAGTCAATTATTCGATGCGTCCGCCACCGGGCGGCGATCATATGTCGGTGTGGCAAAACTGCGGCATTTACGAAGAGCCGGTGATTGACGAACAAGCGGTTCATTCGATGGAGCACGGCGCGGTATGGATTGCCTATCAGCCAAATTTGGCCTTGCCTGCCGTGCAGCAATTGCGCGGTCACGCCCGCGGCAACGCCTATGTGCTCATGGCCCCCTATCCGGGGCTGTCGCATCCCATCGTGCTCACGGCATGGGGATTGCAGTTGCGACTAAACGACGTTAACGATAGCCGCATCGCCACATTTGTGCGCAAATATGCCAATGGGCCGCAAACGCCCGAAAAGGGAGCGCGTTGTAGCGGCGGGGTCGGCTCGCCGGTTGAGCGGTGAGGGGTGCAATCGCCGATGCGATTAAAATCGGCTATATGTCTGGCGTTTGGTCAAAGCGATCTACATTTTTTATCTTCATAGCGTTTGTCACAATTTACATCACCTTTGTCGTTCGCACGGCTTGGGTAAGCGATGATGCCTATATTACCCTGCGAACCGTAAATAATTTTGTCAATGGCTATGGGTTAACATGGAATATCACCGAACGAGTTCAGGCCTATACGCATCCACTTTGGATGCTGGCGTTATCGTTCGTCAATTTTTTTACCCGCGAAGTTTTTTTTACCACCATTGCGGTCTCCATTCTGTTTAGCCTCGCTACCATCTTTTGGATCGCGTTTCGATCAAGCCGGAATTTGCTTATCAGCACATCGGCTGTCATTTTGTTATGTGGCTCAAAAGCTTATATTGACTATTCAACGTCTGGGCTTGAAAACCCCATGAGCCACTTTTTGCTGGTTGTCTTCATCTATTATTATTTTTTACCCACAAAAAACCTTCGCCACTTGACATTTTTGGCATTCATCGCCGCCTTAATCATGCTCAATCGGCAAGATTTCGCCTTGATCGTCATGGTTCCCCTCTCGCACACTTGGCATCAAATTTGGCGCAAATCAAGTGTGCAAATATTTTCTGCAAGTTTTGCCGCCTTGATTGGCTTTATGCCCCTTATTCTTTGGTTGATCTTTTCGCTTGTCTATTACGGTTTTCCTTTTCCAAATACGTTTTACGCCAAACTTTACAACAATGTGCCAATTCAAAGCTACATTCAAAGTGGTCTAGCCTATATCCAAGATTCATTCATACGAGACCCGTTGACTTTGTCTGTTGTTATCGTTGGCACAATTGCCGCCATCGTTCGCCCGTCTGTTAAGCGCCTTGCGATTGTGTTGGGCAACCTGTTCTATCTTGCCTATGTAGTTTACATTGGCGGTGATTTTATGACAGGTCGCTTTTTCACCACCCCATTTCTCATTGCTATTTATTTACTGGTTGATATCGCCCAAGATTTGCCACAAACTGCATCTTGGGGTGTTTTAGGCATTGTGTTTATGGGCACAACCATACTCAGTCTCAGCAATTGGTTGTCGCCACTTTATGCCGATTCATTTTATGGCACTCGTTACGAGCGGGGAGAAGCGCAAATCATTAATGGCATTGCAGATGAACGCGGCTGGTATTTCCAAATGAATGGCATGATTCGACAAAGTGATGGGGGACGACCGATGCGAAATAAGCCCAAGTTGGCGAGCGCGATCACCTTGCCGCCCCAAAATGTCATCATCATGGGACAAGTCGGAAGCGAAGCGTTTAAATTAAATCCAGATGATTATGTGATTGATTATCATGCTTTATCCGATGCCTTTTTAGCGCGTATGCCACTTCATCCCACCGCTGGCTGGCGCGTTGGGCATATGGTGCGAGTTGTTTTGCCTGAATATGTCGAATCAATCAAAACCAATCAGAATAAGTTGACTGATCCCATTATGGCGGATTACTATGACACGCTTAAGTCAATTATTTCAGATCCGATTTTTAGCCCAACGCGATGGCAAAACATTTACAAAATGAACTTTACGCCCTATCCAAAGACACTTTTTTTGCGCGGACAATCGCTTGATTTGCTCCAACAAAGCATTGAGCAAAAATGGGCAAAATGGGGGGGGGGAAATGGCATCGCAGGAAAATCTCGCAGCGCGTTAAAAAAAGCCGATTTTCATCCTGATTTTTATCTTCAAGATTATGACAACGGTGTGTTTATTTTCTCAAATGCAATTGGGGCAAGATATCTTGACAAAAAAACCGCAGAAAAATGGCTGGAGTTGGGTGCAACACATTCAGACATCGGTATTCCAGTAAGTGATGTCAGTCCATTAATAGAAAATAATTGGCGAGCTGTTGTATTTTCAAAGGGCGCTATTTATGCTTCCCAGACTAGTGTTTGGGCTGTGCAAGGCCAAATTTATCGCAAATATGTTGAATTAGGCGAACAAACAGGGCAACTAGGGTCGCCAACAAGCGATGAGACCACCTTAGCCGATGGCAAAACTCGCGCCAGCCGATTTCAGAATGGGGTCATATTTACGTCTAGTGAACGTGGCACATGGGTTGAGCTTGTAAAATAACACAAACATAACCAGTTTGGGTTGTTTAAAGGAAAAATTTTTAAACCGTATGTAATAATCTAAATGTCAATTTTTTATTGAAAGATTTATTTAAAGCAAGCTTTGAATAAAAAAAGTAGCCCAGCCAAACCGATATCAACAAGTTGTTCGGAAAGGATTCAGTCAGGTTGATGCCAAAACCAAATACAATAAAAATAATTGCAAAAATAACAGGTTCAAGAGAATGCTGATAAAACCCTAAAATCATTGCGGCAATAAAAAGAAGGATTAGAGCGCCAATTCCCACTAAACCAAGATTAAACCCAAAGCTAATATAAGTTGAATCGGGAATGCGTGCATATGTGTCAACCAAAATCTGCGCAGCATTGGTTGCAATGCCAAAATTAGGCTCAAACCATCGCACCTTCTCAAAGGTCTGCATAAAACTTACGAACCGAATATGAATAGAGTCATAAATATTGTTACCGCGCCCGGTGATTCTGCCTAAGTTATAAAAAACAGGAATTGCAATCGCAGGCAGTGCGACCAATTTAACTAACAAAAACCGCCCATTAAACGACAAAATAATTGCTGCGGCAACCCAAACAAAAATTGCGGCTCCGGCCCCAGACAACAAGGCACTGACAAAGGATGCAAACAGGGCAAACGAACAAACCCGCGATTTGGGCAAATGAAAATAGACAAAAAAGCCAGCTAAGCATGCAAACAACCCTGCCGGCGTCGGTAAATTGATCAACCCGCGAACGCGATTAGCCAGTTCCCACATTCCTGTACCATACAAATTTTGCGAAAAGAAAAGCTCGACAATTTGTAGCCAAAAATGAAAAAAGAATACACCAACAACAAATTTTGAAAAAGTCTTGATATAGCTTTCATCAACATTCCCAACCAACATCATTGCCATAATAATTGGCAAAATCCAGCGCACACCTGCAATAAAAAAGTTCCAAGAGATCTCTTTGTTGGGATACGTTAATTGGTTCATGATTGCCGAAGCTGCACTAATGAGCAACAGCGGCAAAAAGACAAGCATGCCCTTGTGAAAGCGTCGGTCTATCACATTTCGCATAAACGCAGCCAGTGTGATGATTACCAACCCAGCGTCTTTTAGAAACTCAATATACTTGCGTAGTAAATAACGCTTTTCCCCAGTGATTACATCAACGACTTTATACCAATAGGGGCGAAATAAAAATAACTCTTCAAACATCACTTTTTCTTCAATGCTTAAAGACTTTTGTCCGCTCGGCGTGACCTGCCCGCCCTGAAAACCGGTTAAATCAAACACCATTTCATCCATGCTAAAAAACAGCAACAACCATAATAAGACCAAAGGGGTTATTTGAATAACACGCAACAAAAATTTTGACATGGTGTAAGGATATTGATTTTTAAAGACTACCCATCTATCGGGCGCACACGCCCTAACAACGAACGCAGACCGGCTTGGCGAACCAAGCCACGCAAACGCAATTTTGCCATAAAATAAACATAGTAAGCCTGCGATTCGAGCCAGCCGATGCCATGCTGGCGCTGGGCGCGGCGATATTCGGCGAAGGTGCGCGGCTCGTTGTTTTGGCTCACGCCGCCCACGCGCATCCGCGCCAATGGCTGCGGCACATAGCGAACGCGCAATTGATCTTTGGCACGCAACAAAAATTCGTAATCCATCGCGGCTTTATAGTCGCACGAGTAGCTGCCGTATTGCACAAACAATTGCCGATGATGGAACGATGCCTGATGCGGGATGAACATTTTCATACGCAAACGCCGCGCCGAAAAAGGCAAACCTGTCACGCCTGTCAACAGTCGGCCATCGTTATGCACGAAGCGGCACTGCCCATAAATCAAATTCAATGTTGAATCATCGGCTTGACGCATCGCATGAGCAACGCTATGCGCATCTTCAAACACATCGCCAGCATTCATAAAATTGACCCATTGTCCGGTCGAGGCGGCAATGCCTTTGTTAAAGGCATCGCTAATACCACGATCAGGCTCAGTCACCCAATGGGCCAAACGAGACGCATACCGCTGAATAATCTCAACCGTGCCATCGGTCGAACCGCCATCAATGACGACATACTCTATCGGCGCATAGCGCTGCGACAACACCGAGCGCAGTGTCTCTTCGATATGCGCTTTTGCGTTATAGGCGATGGTGATGACTGTAACCAAGAGGGAAAAATCAAGAGTTAAGAACCAAGAACTAAGAACCAAGAGTCAAGAATCAAGCACTTAAAAGCTCATAGCTCATGGCTCATGGCTCATGGCTCACAGACTTTCACCGCACTTCAACATCATGGGCGCCGCTTTCATGGCGACCAGCGGGGGTGATGCGCACAAACTCGGCGTTATCCCACAACTCGCGGATGGTGCGAGCGCCCGCATAGCTCAACCCAGATCGCAGCCCGCCGACCATCTGATAGATGATTTTGCGCATTGGCCCACGATAAGGCACAAGCGCCTCAACACCTTCAGGCACGACTTTCTCCCAATCTTCGGGGTCAACTTCGCGCCCAGTCTCCACTTGGCGGCGATCAATATTCGCAGCCAACGAAGCCATACCACGCACGGTCTTAAAGCGCTTGTCATCGCGCTGCAAGGTGCTGCCCGGGCTTTCGTCGGTGCCAGCCAACATGCTGCCCAACATGGCTGTGCTTGCGCCAACCGCGAGTGCCTTCGTCAAATCACCACCGGTGCGAATACCGCCATCGGCAATAATCGGCACGCCCAAGGCGCGGCCCGCGTCGGCACAATCAGACACGGCGGTCAGTTGCGGCACGCCAAAGCCCGTCACAATGCGGGTGATGCAGATCGAACCCGCGCCAATGCCGACTTTGACCGCATCAGCACCTGCCTCGGCCATTTCACGCACCCCATCGGCAGTCGCCACATTACCGCCCACCACATCTACCTGCGGAAAACGCACCTTGAGTTGGCGCACCATATTCAGTGCCATATCGCTATGTCCGTGTGCAATATCCACCACCAGTGCGTCCACACCAGCCGCCGCCAGCGCCGCCGCACGATCCAGATCGTCGCTCTTCACCCCAATGGCAGCCGCGCAGCGCAAACGCCCGCTCGCATCTTTGGTGGCGTTAGGCGATTGCACACTTTTGGCGATATCTTGAGCCGTGATCAACCCGACCAAATGGTTGTTTTTGTCAACCACTGGCAATTTTTCCAGCTTATGCTCGCGCAACAAATCGCGGGCATGCTCGGCGTTCTTGCCCAAATTGCTGCTATCAATGGTGATGAGTTTGTTGCGCGGCGTCATCACATCACCCACCAAACGGGTGTCGTCGGTCTCAAAAATCATGTCGCGGGTCGAGATCAAACCAAGCAACTCGCCGTGTTCGCTCAGCACCATCAACCCACCAATTTGATGCGCCTCCATCTCGTTGCGAGCGGCGGCCAAATTGGCAGTGGCGCGAATGGTGTAAGGGTGCGCCATGAGGAACGACTCAGCGCGTTTCACTTTGGCAACCTCTTCGGCGTGTTGCTCAATGCTCATAAAGCGGTGAATAACACCGATGCCGCCTTGCCGCGCCATCGCAATCGCCATATCTGCCTCGGTCACAGTGTCCATATTCGATGACACAATCGGAATCGCAAGTTCAATATTTTTGCTAAAAAAAGTATGCGTATTAACGGCGTGGCGCGAGGTTACCGCCGAGCGCTTGGGCACAAGCAACACGTCGTCAAACGTGAGGGCAATTTCAGGTTTTAGTTTCATGGAAAAACGGGCCTAACTTTAGCATAAAGTGGAACCAGCACACGACATTTACGGCTGTTTGCTCTTGACCGCAATCACCGACGGCACGGTGTCGTATGAATCGGTCAAATCGCCTTCCGGCATCCCGCGCAGCCAAATGCCGGTCGAAGCACCGCCGTCCAAATTGAGGGCGCTGTCCACATTCAACATCGGGTGCGAGGCCAGCATCGCCGCCAAATCGCTGAGCAGCCACGACGACGAGCGCGTAATGCCAAGCAAGACCTTGCCCGCCTTGTCAATGGCGACAAACGAACGATAGGTATGTCGGTCTTCGCTCGGCAAATTCGCCATCACTTTGCCGCCTTGCACCAACATCGGAAATGTCTGAACGGCTTGGGTGATTTTGGCATCGGGCACATAAGGCTGTGAGCCGAGCCATTGCAAACGCGGCTTGCCATCGCGGATGGAAAACATGCCGCCAAAGCCTTTGTAGGCTTGTCCATATGCCTTGCCATTGGCAATGAGCAGGCCGGTCGCGGTTTTTTGCGGCGTAAAAAAGCCAGCATTAATGATGACATCGGCGTCGGTGGCAGTATGCCAATCGCCCATCCGATGCGGCGTATCGGGCGTATATTGCACTTTGATGTCTGACCGCGTTGGGTCAATCCGCACCACCGTCATCGGATGATCCACATTGAGGCTGGTTACATGCCCTTTCATGCTCAGCACCTCGATGCTACCGGTTACTTTACGCCAATTACTGACGGGGTTTATTGCAGCCGATGGCTGCGGGCTGGGCATAGGCACAACCGTTGGGGTGCGCGGCACATTTGCCGCCGCTTTTTGCGTCGCCGTCGGCGTCATCCGCATCACCGATGGCGTTGCCAGCGGCGCAGCCGTCAGGGTGGGAATGGTTGGCGTCAGCGGCGGGCTACATGCCATTAAGCACCCGCTCAACACAATCAAAAGAAATGCTTTTTTTCTCATGCAACAGCATTGGCGCATATGTGCCAAACACAGCCAAATCGTGACGCCACCGCTCATTGACAAGCCTTTGCGCCACTCAAGATTATACATTCATTAGAAAAGTTTGTTGCAGGGGGTGTGAACTCTAAGTAAAAATAAAAAGGGGGCGTGCTAAACACATGTATAATACGAATAAATATTCGCGTTTTTAGATAATTAAACCTAACCTATGAAAAAACTCATCTCTCAAATTAAAACACCTCGTGTGAACCCTCGCCTGTGCCTGCTTGGCATTTCTGTTTTGTTGGTTGCCTGCAACCGGGGTAATGCAAATCCGGCTGTCATTGACACAACCGCTGCCGTTCGTAATACCCGCTGGAGCGACAAAATTACCCTTACCGTAGGGGACGGAAGTTTTCGTTACCAATCTGACAGCATTCCAAATCATGCACTAAATGAAGAATATGTAATGCCTGACAATCTGACCACGTGCGTTCTACATCCAACGCCGGCCTGCACCCATATCGAGCCTGTTGCTCAAGCAGTTCGCCCTATCCTTATAGACTTCACCATCACAACAAAACCTCAAAAAATGGCGAAGCCGGTCACGCCCCCATTTGGGGCAGTGGGCGTGATGATTTCTGGTTCTCCGGTCTACAACCCCTATGAAGGCGATGGGGTCACGATTGCTATGAACGGGAATTTCAACCTTATTAACCAGCAAGGCAAGCCCGTTGCCTTTATGGATGCTTGTCACGGTCACCCTGCCCCCCATCCCAGAGCACAATACCATTATCATGGGCTGCCGCCTTGTGTTACGGCGCAGGTTGATCAACCCAATGGCCCGTCTCGCATTATTGGCTATGCCTTCGACGGCTTTCCCATTTATGGTGACCGCGATATTACCGGCAAAAAGATTGACCCCACTAAACTTGATGAGTGCAATGGTATTGAAAGCCCAACGCCTGAATTTCCAAATGGGATTTACCATTACGTCTTGCTTAATGTTCCCACTGCACAATCTACCATTCGTTGCTTATATGGCAGGCTTGATACACCGCTATTCGTTTATCAGTGGAAATAATTAAGCCCTAATACCAACCACATGCTCAAGATGGACTTTGATCGCATATATTTTGCGCGTCATCCCGAAACGAAGTGAGGGATCTTTGCGTTAACATAGTCATCGTGCCGATTTTCCGCAAAGACCCCTCGCT
>JAHBAL020000037.1 GCA_018500105.2 Anaerolineae bacterium | reverse complement strand
GTTCTTGGCTCTTGGTTCTTGGTTCTTGGCTCTTGGTTCTTGGTTCTTGGCTCTTGGTTCTTGGTTCTTGGCTCTTGGTTCTTGGCTCTTACTTTTTCATCTCTTTAAGCACATCGAGCACTTGTTGTTGTTTGATGATGCCGATAAATTTGCGATAGACCACGCCTTTGTCGTCAATAAAGACGGTGATTGGCATGGCGATGACGCCATAAGCATCGGCGACGACGCTGTTGGGGTCTAGGGCAACGAGATAAGATACATTTTTTTGCTCGGCAAATTTGCGTAAGTTTGCTGCGTCGTCATTGACACCAATGCCAACAAACAAAATATCTTGCTCACCTTGCTGTAAAAGATGATTATAAGCCGCCACCAAATCTGGGGTTTCGACCAAACACGGGGCGCACCACGAAGCCCAAAAATTGAGCATGATGCGCCGCCCTTTGTAGTCGCTTAATTTAATGGTCGCGCCTTCAAGCGTGGTAAGCGTGAAATCGGGGGCGAGCGTGTTCTCGCGCAATACACGTCGCACGGGGCTGTTTTGCGCCGTGTTGCTCAGTTCCGTATTTGACAGGTTAATGACTAATACGGCTGCGCCAATACCGAGCAATGAAAACACCAGTAACACCACAAAGCCGAGAGGAATGCGCCGTTTCTCCATTTCCCGTGAGTGTATCACCGCTTTGTGAATAAATATTAAACGAGGGGCTGGCGTTCGTTCAAACGCCAGCCCCTCGTTAGCTAGTGAAATCGGCCTTACATTTTAGGAATTTGTTCTAATTCAATCTAAATGGCGGTGCATATTGCATGCCACCATTGATATAGATATTGTGCAAGCCGCGTGGGAGAGGGGTGGGTGTGTCGGGGCCGAGATTGCGATCCCAAATTTCTTGATAATTGCCCACCTGCTTGACCATGTTATACACCCAGCGGCGATCAACGCCCAATTTCTCGGCCACGCCGCCCTCAAGCCCAAGCAAACGACGGGTTTCGGGGTCCTTGCTGGTCGCCCAAACGCGATCCACCGTCTTTGAAGTGATGCCATATTCTTCGGCAGCCCACAAAGCGTAGTACGTCCATTTCACAATATCAAACCATTGATCATCGCCGTGTTGTACCACCGGCCCCAATGATTCTTTTGAAATGGTCAAATCCATAATGCGGTGATCGCCGGGTTTGGCCGCCGCAGATGCTTGCGCGGCGAGTGTGCTTTTATCATTCACATAGGCCTCGCAAATGCCACTTTCATAGGCCGCCCACGCATCTTTGGCCGAATCATAAGTCACCGGGTTATATTCAATCCCCAGTTCCTCCATCTTATCGGTCATATTCCATTCGGCGGTCGTAAACAAAGGCACACACACTGGCTTGCCTTTCAGATCGGCCAAGGTTTTAAAGCCTTTGCTCTTATTGGCAATCACGCCTTGACCATCATAATAAGTGACAATCACATATTCGACCGATAAATCTGCGGTGTGTTGCACCGTCCATGTCGAATAACGAATGAGCACATCCACATCCCCGTTGTGTAGCTCACGCAGTTTGTTCAGGCCAATGGCGGCCTTCACTTCTAGCTTGTTCGGGTCGCCAAACATTGCCACCGCCAGTGCCTTGCAGATGTCTACATCGTGCCCTTGCCAAACACCTTTGTCGTTTTTCCACGCAAAACCGGGCGCAATGGTGGTGACACCGCACAGCAATTTGCCGCGCTTTTTAATGCGCTCGACAATATCGCCAAATTCTAGCTCACCCTCAATGGTGTTATTTGAATAAGGCGAATTGGTTGGGGTGGGCTTTAATTGATTGGCCGCAGCGGGCGAAATCACTCTGGTGACCTCGACAATGCGCGTCACTTCGGGGGCTTGCGGGTTGATGGGTGCGCCACAAGCACTGACAATCGCTCCAACCAAGAATAACGAGGTCAGCCGCACGGCTGCTTGTTTTGCATGTTTAGAAAATAAGTTAGACATAATGATTTTCCTTTGCTAGGTTCGTCGTGTTTTGCTATGTCGTTAATTGAGTCGGAACGGAGGCGAATAAAGCAACCCGCCCTGCAAATAGAGGCTATTCGGGCCGCGTGGCAATTTAATTGGTGTTTTCTCGCCCAAATGCCGCTCCCAAATTTCGTTGTAATTGCCGACTGCCTTGATCATATCCACTGTCCAAGTTGGGTGCGTATTGAGCTTTTTGGCCACACCGCCCTCCAAGCCAAGAAAACGCCGAATCTCTTTGTTCTTCGATTTGGCAACAAACTCATCCACATTTTTAGATGTAATGCCAAATTCTTCGGCGGCCCACAAGGCATACCAAGTCCATTTCACCAAATCATAAAACTCATCATCGCCGTGTCGAATCATCGGCCCCAGCGGCTCTTTCGACAACGTCGCTTCGAGCAAACTATGGTCAGTTGGCACAAGGGCGCGGCTCATCTGCGAGACAAGATCTGATTTTGCATTTGTATACGCATCACACTTGCCCGATTCATACGCCGCCCAAGCATGGTTGCTTTGGGCAAATTTCAACGGCTTATAGTTAATACCACGCGGTGTGAGTTGGTCTTGCAAATTCCATTCATACGTTGTGCCTTCGGGGATACAAACAGTCTTGTTGTTTAAATCATCCAGTTTATTGATGCCACTCTTTTTATTAGCGACAATGCCTTGCCCATCGAAATAAGTGACGATGATGTAATCTACATCCAGTTCTTCGGTTTGTTGCACCGTCCAAATCGAATTGCGAATGAGCACATCAACTTCGCCCTTATGCACTTTTTGCAATTTATCCTTGTCATCCATTGGCACGATAAATAGCTTTTTGGCATCGCCGAGCATGGTAATCGCCAGTGCGCGACAAATATCGGCATCAAGACCCGTAAAGTCCAATCTTCCGTCGCTGGCTGTCACCTGATGCGCAAAGCCGGGCGACAAGTGCGACACGCCACAGATCAAATTGCCACGCGCACGAATTTTGCGCACCAAATCGCCAAATTTCACTTCGGTGTCGTGTTTGGGCTGCTCGCCTGCTGCGAGTGTGGGTT
>JAHBAL020000200.1 GCA_018500105.2 Anaerolineae bacterium | reverse complement strand
AGATGTGTATAAGAGACAGGCCCCATTGCCAGCTTTGGGCGTTTGTAGCTGGGTTAAGATGGCTTGCAGCGCTGTCTTACGCTGCTCCCCCTCTTTTAGGTTGCTATAAGCCTGCATGTCGGCGGCGATGCCCTCGGCCCATGCTGCATCTAAATTGTTTTTGGCGGCGTCGGCCAACCAAGCCCCCGCAAATGAGCCAAGCCCGCGTGTGACGGCCTTGTCTTGATGACCCAGTTGGCCTTCTAAACGCAGAATCTTGGTGATTTTCTCAATTGCGGGGTTTGCCATGCGCGAAATTATACGCGCTGAGATTCTTCAATCGCTTTCTTGACGTTGACCGGAATGAGTAAGATGAGGCCAAGCACGAAGAATACGATGAGCGACAAGATGCCGAGGCGCATGCTGCCGGTGATCTGATTGACCAAGCCAAACACCAGCGGCCCAAACCACGATGTGCCGCGTTCGCTAATTTCGTAAAACGAGAAAAACTCGGCTTCGCGGCCCGGTGGAATCATTTTCGAAAACAGACTGCGGCTGAGGGCTTGGCTGCCGCCCAGCACCAACGCAATTACTGCACCCAAAAGCCAGAACTGGCTGCCGGTGAACAGGAAGCCATAGGCGTAAATGGTGACGGTGGCCCACACGACGAGGCTGATGATGATGGCGTTTTTGGCGCCCACCCGTCGGGCGATGTGGTCGAACAAATGCGCCCCAAAGTAAGCCACAAATTGCACCATCAAAATGATGCCGCTCAATGTGCCCACATCTAGCTTCAACTCTTCGGCCCCAAAGACTGACGATACGCCGATGACGGTTTGGATACCGTCATTGAAGACCAAATAGGCGATGAGGTAATGGATGGTGTGTGGGTAGTGTTTGATTTCGCTGAAGGTTTGGCGCAATTGGCTAATGCCGACGGTGAGGTAATTTTTGCCGGGTGGCAGCGCACGCATGGCGGCGCGGGGGTGTAATGAGCGAAAGGTGACTTGTGAAAAGAGCAGCCACCAAATGCCTGCCGAGGCCAAATTGATGCGCACCGCGAGACTGCTATCAATGCCGATGCGATCGCTGAATAAAAATAGCACAATATTGACCAGCAGCAGCAACCCGCCGCCCAGATAGCCCATCGCAAATCCGCGTGATGACACACTGTCGCGCTGGTCTTCGGTGGCGATATCGGGTAAGTAAGCGTTGTAAAAGACGATGGCGGCCCCGAATGATAAATTGCCAAGGATGAAAAGCAGCCCGCCCAGCCACCACAGCCCACCGGTGACAAAAAACAAACAGGTGGTGGCGATGGCGCCGAGGGTGGCGAACAACATCATCATGGCTTTGCGCAGGTTTGAATAATCGGAGATAGCGCCCAATAGCGGCAAAAACAGCACCTGTAGCCCGACTGAGATGGACACACAATAGGCCATGAACGAGCCGGGCGCAATGGGGATGCCGAGCAGATAGACCAATTTTTGCCCATCCACGACGGTGGCGGCGGCGTTGGCTAGGCTGGTGAGATACGGCCCCAAAAACACGGTTCCAACCGTGGTTGAAAAGGCGCTGTTGGCCCAGTCATACATGGTCCAGCCAAATATTTCTCGTTTATCGTTAATAAGACGTGTTGATGATAGCGTAGACAAAGAATCCTCCTGATGATTGTTTGAGCGGCGGCTCGTCATTAAGCGTTGCCAACGCCCTATAGAAAAAATTTAATATCATTTTATATGGATTGTAAGTATCTTCTCAAAATTCGGGGTAAAACAAACTCCCGCCGAACTCACTGTCTCTCTGCCCACTACGAGGCAGAGAGACAGTGAGTTCGGTATTGCATAGAGCTTAGTATTGGCAAAGAACATTAAAAAAGATTTGCTTTTCGCCATAAATTATGAGAAAATTGGGACAGTCTTAAAACAATCAATCGGTTTATAAATGGTTGCAAAAACTGATCTCCTGAATCCTCTCCCGCCAGAGTGGGCTACTGACCTTATTGGCGAAATCAACGCTGATTTACAACAACATCCTCGCAAATTGGTCGTATTGGACGATGATCCGACTGGAACACAGACCGTGCGGAACGTGCCAGTGCTGACAGAATGGTCGGTTGAATCGTTGCGCAATGAACTTGCCGCAACGACATCGAACGTGTTCTATGTGCTGACCAACTCACGCAGTTTGCCAGCGGCTAAAGCACAGGCGCTGAGTGCCGAAATTGGCAAAAACTTAATCGAAGCCGCCCAACAAGCGGGTTGTGAGTTTTCGGTGGTCAGCCGTAGCGATTCAACCTTGCGCGGGCATTATCCGGCTGAAACAGATGCGTTGGCGACTGCGCTTGATATTAAATTTGATGCCGTGTTGCTGATTCCGTGCTTCGTCGAGGGCGGGCGCGTCACGATCAACAATGTGCATTATGTCGCCGATGGCGATGTGTTTGTGCCCGCTGCTGATACCGAATTTGCGCAAGATATCGCTTTTGGCTACAAGCACTCAGACCTGACCGATTGGGTAGAGGAGAAAACCGAAGGCAAAGTTAAAGCCTCGAAAGTCGCCGCGATTACCCTTGAGGATATTCGACAAAAAGGCCCTGAAGGCGTCGCTAAGTACTTAAAATTGCTTAAGGGCGGGCGCGTGTGTGTGGTGAATGCGGCCAGTTATCGTGATTTAGAGGTGGTGGTGAAGGCCGCGTTGATGGCTGAGGCAGCGGGTAAACGCTTTTTGTATCGCACGGCGGCCTCGTTTGTGCAGGTGCGAGCCGGGCAGACGGCTGGCCCCTTGCTTACCCGACCCGAACTCGAATTGCCAAAGAAGGGCGGTGGCTTGATTGTGGTGGGGTCGCATGTGCCCAAAACCACCAGCCAATTGACCGAGTTGCGCAAAGTGGAAGGGTTGGCCTTTGTCGAATTGCGGGTAGATCAATTATTTGAAGACCCAGTGCGTGATAAAGAATTGGCGCGGGTGATCAAGGCCGCCAACAATGCCATGCGTGCCGAACGCACAGCGGTTATTTACACCACCCGCGATCTATTTAGCCACGAAGACCCAGAGCAAAATTTTGAGATTGGGCAGCGTGTGTCAGAATGCTTGGTTTCGCTGGTGCAAGGAATTGTGGCGCGGCCTCGCTTTATTTTGGCGAAAGGCGGCATTACGTCGTCTGATGTTGCCACCAAAGCGCTTGGGGTGCGGCGGGCCGTGGTGCGCGGGCAAATTATGCGCGGTGTGCCGGTATGGGCGCTCGGCCCCGAAAGCCGTTATCCGGGCATCAGCTACATTGTCTTTCCGGGCAATGTCGGTGATGCCATGTCGTTAGCCGACGTTGTGCGCGGCATGATTTAAGTTAATTGCGAATTACGAATTACGAATTATCTTGACAATGTCATATTAAGAAAACGAGATACCGATTTCACTATACCTACCCTGCCGTAGGCAGGGTAGGTATAGTGAAATCGGCGAAAACTTGTTCGCTTTTGCTAATGTGACATTGT
>JAHBAL020000566.1 GCA_018500105.2 Anaerolineae bacterium | reverse complement strand
TGCCCGCGCCCGGCCCCAGCGCCACGCTGCGCCCCACCCCAGCCCCCAGCCCAACCCCTGTTCCCGCCACCTCGGTACTGTTGAATGCGGCACAGCGGGCCGCCTTTAATGGCGATGATGAAAAGGCGATTGAGCTATATACCTTAACCATTAGCCAAATGGTGGCTGGCCCGCCCGCGCAAAAAGGCGGCCCAATTGATGCTGAACTGATCTTTCAAACCCGCTTAGAACTGGGTCAAGTGCAATTTAACACCGGCAACACCAATGCCGCAATCAAGATTTTTAGCGAATTGGTCGAAACACCGAGCTTGATTGCACCTGCCCGCATGGGCGAGGCCAATATTATGCTGGGCCGAGCCTATCGTTTGCGGGCGCGTTCGCTCGAAGCGATTGACCAATTCAATATCGCCTTGACGCGGCTGCCCGAACTCGCGCCCTATTTGCACACATGGATCGGTGCAGCCTATCTTGAGGCGAAAATGTTGCCCAACGGCATCGCCGCTTTTCAGCAAGTGGTGCGCATGACCCAAGGCGCACAGCAACTCGATGCGCGTGAAAAGCTGGCGCTGGCACATCAGCTCAACGGCGATTTTTCGGCAGCCGTGAGCGAATATGAATCCATTTTGTCAGTCGCACGGATTTCGTCGTATCGCGCCCGCATGTTGTGGGAAATGTCACTGGTGCTTCAATTAATGGGGCGCACCGCCGATGCCATCAAAACATGGCGTGAGATCATGACCCAATATCCATCTTCGCCGCAAGCCCATTTGGCGCTGCTGCGCTCACTCGAAATCAAGCAAGAGGTGAGCGAAGTGCAGCGCGGCATCATTAACTATCACAACGGCAAATATGAATTGGCGCAAGCCGCATTTAAACGCGCTTTGCAATATAAAGAGCAATATGACGAAGTGTTGTATTGGGCCAGCCTGAATTATTTGGCCATGAACAACCGCGAGGATGCCATTCGCAACCTCGACTTGCTCATGAACACCCAACCCAATTCGTCGCGCTATGCCGAAGCGGGCATTGCCAAAGCCGAGACGCAAGCCAACGCGGGCGATTTTAGCGGCGCTATCGAAACCTATCGCAAATTGGTGCGGGTGCTGGGTGGGCGACCGCAAAGCGACCCCAAAGCCGCCCATTCGTTGCAACAAATCGCTGTCATGATTGACCGTTCGCAAATGGCCTCAGGCGATGCGCAAGGCGGCACGGCCAATTGGGATGAAGCGGCGAAGGCGCATTTGGCAGCGTTTGAGGCGTATCCATATGCCGAAGGCGCGAGCCGCTCGTTATTGCGGGCTGGCATTGACTATTATCGCAATGCCAACTACGAAGATGCAGCGCGGGTGCTGTTGGCCCTCATTTCACAATTTTCAAATGCCGCCGATGCGCCAATGGCCCAATTGTGGCTGGGTAAAACCTATTTGGCCGCCAACAAAACTGCCCAAGCCAACGAACTTTTGCAATCGTTGGCACAAGGCACAGGCTACGAGGCTGCACGCGCCAGTGAATTATTGGGACAAGCCGCCGCCAAGCCGCTGACTGGTTCGGGCGGCATGAATGTCTCGCCGTTGCCGGTGGATGACCGCCAATTGCGGCTGGATGCCGAGAAATGGCTGCGCGATTGGGTTCGGCCCACTCCCAGCATCACCGACACCCAACAAATGCCGAGCAAATTGGCGAACGAGCCACCTTTGCGGCGCGGTAATTTGTTATGGCAGCTTGGTTTTCGGCGCGAGGCCAATGACGAATTTGGCTTGCTCAACGCTACTTATTCACGTGACCCAGTAGCGCTTTATCATTTATCGCTCAATTATCAGCAACTTGGGGCGCATCGTTTGTCCATTGCCACCGCCGAGTCGCTATTGCGCCAAGCGCCCAGCCGCAATGTGCGCCAATCACCAAAGTTGATCGGACGGCTGATTTATCCGGTGTATTACAGCGAATTGGTCTTTAAACACGCCGAAGAATACGACATTGACCCGCGAGTATTGCTTTCAGTCATGCGCCAAGAGAGCTTGTTTGAGTCTGGCGCACAATCCGAAGCCTCGGCGCGTGGGCTGATGCAAGTAATGCCAGCCACCGGCAAAGAGATTTCGCAAAAGCTAAATTGGCCGCCCGAATATACCGAGCGCGATTTGGCTCGCCCCTTTGTCAGCGTGCGCTTTGGCAGCTACTATCTTGGTCAACAAATCAAGGCGTTCAATGGCAACTGGTATGCGGCTTTGGCAGCCTATAACGCCGGCCCCAGCCGCAGCAAACGTTGGCAAGCCAGCAGCAAAGACGACCCCGATTTGTATTTGGCAGGCGTAACCTTGGGCGAACCCATCGCCTACATTCGGGCCATTTCGGCCAATTTTGCACTCTATCGGCAGCTTTATGGCGACTAAATGCGCGTTACTTTATGGCGTTAGCGGCTACACTGGCCCGCTCATTGCACAAAAAATGGCCGCGCAAGGTATACCAGTCATGCTGGCGGGGCGCTCGGCGCAATCGGTGGCGGCGGTGGCGACGCATCTCAATTTGCCGTATTGTGTGTTTGACCTGCATAATGAGGCGGCGTTGGCAACGGCGCTGCAATCGGCGGCGGTGTTCATCAATGCCGCTGGCCCCTTTGCCCAGCCCCCGCAAATTTTGGTGCAGGCGTGTATTCAAGCGCAGGTGCACTACCTCGATTTGGCGGGCGAATACACTTTTTTTGACTGGCTGGCGCAATTTGACACGGCGGCCCAAACCGCTGGGGTGATGTTGATGCCCGGCGTGGGATTCGTCATCGCTGCCACCGATTGTATGGCGGCGCATTTGGCGCAACAGTTGCCCACCGCCACCCATTTGGCGCTGGCCTATCGGGTAGATGGCGCACCATCACGCGGCACGGCCTTGGGTGCGTTACAGCATTTGGGGCAATGGGGTGCACTGCGGCGGGCAGGTGCGCTTGTGCCTGCACGGTTAGCGGAGGCCGATTGCGCCATTCACCACGCCGATTTTGGCGTTGGCAACCAATCGTTGGCCTATAACGCTTGGTCGGGCGATTTGGTGGCGGCTTATCGGCACACCGGCATCGCCAATATCGAGAGCTATTTGGCCTTTCCGTCGCCGCCACTGTTGCGGCTGCTTGACCGTGTTGGGCATGGGTCGGCGCTGCAATGGCTGCTGAATGTCATCATTCGGCAAGTGCTACCGGCTGGGCCAAGCGCCGCCCAGCGCCAAACGGGGCAGGCGGCGGTGTGGGGCAAGGCGTGGGTGAATGGCGGGCCAGCGGTCTCGGCGTGCTGGGCTACGGCAGAGGCGTATGAATTTACCGCCGTCATCGCCGCCATCATCGCCCAGCGGGTGATCACGGGTGATGTGCGGGCGGGGTTTCAGTCACCAGCCTCGGCTTATGGCGCAGGGCTTATTAAGCCGGTATTGCATTCGCCGTAATCGCGCTGTGCAAATTCTGCTCACCAATCGTCAGGTAAATTTGCTGCTCGGTGACGGCCAAATCGAAGGACATGCGCCGCTCGACCAAGGCCACAAACTGATTCATAAAGCCATAGTCAAATGTGTAAATCGGGATATCGGCGGCGTGATAGATATTGCGCCCGACCAGCGATTGCATCACATTGTCAATGCGGCGATGGGTATAGACCACACAACGCTCGGCAGCCTTGCTGGCACGATGCAGCAACTCGGCGCTCGGCATCCCGACTTCGATCCACACCTTGATTTGCCCGTCATAGTCGCGCACCCACACCGCCGCGTCGTCGTTATCACCAATGCCGCGCCCAAACTCAATACGCGGCTGCCATTCGAGGCAATACGCCAGCACCCGCGTCATCATATAGTCGAGCGTCTCGGTGGGGTGCTGCGCCACCCGCAACGCCAACTGCTCATACACCCCGCGATCAACGTCAGACAGGGCAATGTCAAAATGGTAAATGGTTGAGCCTAAAGCCATAATAGAAAAGGGGGCAGGGGGCAGGGGGCAGGTTGCAAAGTGGCAGGTTGCAGGTTGCAGGTTGCAGGTCGTCACTTTGCCACCTGCAACTTTGCCACTTTTCAACTTTGCCCCCTGCAACTTTGCCCCCTGCCACTTTTTACTGTTAAGATATGCCTATGCTACATCAATTTGCAACGGCAGAATGGGTGCAGGCGGTCAAGGATGCCATTAACGCCCATGAAGGATATCGTGAATCGGCGAAAACGTGGGAAGGCGATTTTTGGTTTGTGATCGAGCCAGACCAAGGCAGCAACGCTGCGCCCGTGTTGATTTATCTTGATCTGTGGCACGGCGCTTGCCGCACCGCCACGTTGGCCCAAAACGAGCAAGACTATGCGCCAGAATTTCGCATTTCTGGCACGCGCAAAAATTGGCTAAAGGTGTTGCGACGTGAAGTTGACCCCACCCGCGCCCTCATGACCAATACCTTGCGTCTAAAAGGCAACCTCGCCAAGGTCATGCGCAATGTCAGGGCTGCACAAGATCTTGTATTAGCGGCAGCTACCGTTCCTACGGTTTAAAGCCGATATCGTCACAATTATAGGTTGATAACACGCCTTAATTGCTCAATCCCCCAAATTTCAATCCCATATGCTTTCATGGCGGCTTGTAAAGCTTCATCATCGCGTAGGTCGCCATCGCTAGTCACAATGACATCCGCGCCACCATCAATTGCTGTTGACAACACAATGTTGTCTTTTGGGTCTCGGCAATAGGGAGGTGGCGTGCGCAATTCAGCCATAATTGCATAATTGCGAATTGACTGAGTCAATTCGCGGGCATCTATTTCATTAATACGCACACGAAGTTTAGGACGTTGCCTTACCTCATCAAGTTCTGCCAAAAGTGCTTCGCTTGATACAATCTCAAGCTGTCTTTTTGCTCTTGCCGGGGCGATAAAATTAACTGTCGCCCCACCCATCAATATTCGCAGCCAAAGATTGGTGTCTAAAACAACTTTAAGCATGAACTTGAATGCCATTTCTGGCCCGCACAATTTTTACTTCGGCATTTATTTCGTCGTCACTTAAATCATCTGAAGGGGATTGCGCTGCAAGTTGTTGCAAAATCAAGCTCAATCTGTCATCGTTGCGACGGTCAAGAATGACCCGAACCACTTTACTCAGCGATTGATCATCTAAAAGACGAATGGTGCTGATAAGCTGATCCAAGGTTAACATCACTTCTGGAACACGAATCATAGGTTGAGGATTTTGCATATCAATCAATATAATTATAAGCTCACCCCAGCCTTATCCCCAATATCACGACGAACCGTAAGGCTGTTCAAAAGTCGCTTCGTCATTCCCTCGAAAGAGGGAATCAATAACGCGACAGGCACAAATCGAGTGGGTTGCGTCATTTTTTGCGGGCCTCGTTATGGATCTCCGCATTCGCGGAGATGACATATTAAGCGCAATGCTGACTTTTGAACAGCCTTACGACGAACCGTCAATCGTCTCGCTGACGCACGACACCCCTCTCTGAGATGGGATTGATGTGTCATGCGTCAACGACAACGTTTTATCTTTTACTTCCAGCCAGCGTTCAACTTATCCAGCGACGCCTTGCTGGGGCGCAGTTGCTCGTTGGGGATGTGGGCGAGTGGCACGTCATTGTTCACTTCTTCAAGCTCGGCCAAGCTGGGCGAGTTTGGATTGACATAAATCAAGCCAGTGATGAAGCGCTTTTGCTCGCGGGCATCCATGCACAACTTGATGGCGGCATTGATGTCTGTCGGGTCGTGACCAGCGCTGACTTTGTTCAACACAATGCGCGAGCCATCGTGCATGGTCACCACCTTGTCTTCGCTCTCTTGGAAGTCATCAATGGTGATTTCCTCATAATTTGGCACAAAGCCAAAGTCGTTGATGCGCTCGTCGTGGTTGCGGCCCCAGTCATAGCTCTTGGTGCTGTCTTCTTTATTGTTGAAGGTCACGCATGGGCTGATGATGTCGAGCACGGCGGTTCCGCGATGGGCATAAGCCATCTTGAGCAACGACACCACTTGTTTGGCGTTGCCAGAGAACGAGCGGGCTACGAAACCACAACCTGAGATGATGGCCTCTAAGCACATGTCAATCGGCATATAGTCATTGCGGCCCGCGTGCTTCAACACTGCGCCTTGGTCGCTGGTGGCGCTAAATTGGCCCTTGGTCAATCCATACACACCGTTGTTTTCGATGATATAGATCATGCGCAAGTTGCGGCGCAAGAGATGCTTGTATTGGCCGAAACCAATTGAGCCGGTGTCACCGTCGCCACTTACACCAATGCCTTGCAAGGTGTGATTGGTGATGAGCGCACCGGTGGCAATCGAAGGCATACGCCCGTGCAGGGTGTTGATGCCAAACGAACGATTCATGAAGTAAGCCGGCGACTTCGACGAGCAGCCGATACCGCTCAACTTGATCATGCTGTTGGGGTTTACACCCAATTCATACATGGCGCTGATGATTTGGGCGCTGATCGAGTCGTGACCACAACCGTTGCACAAGGTTGACTCGTTGCCGTTGTAGTCGGGCTTGGCCAAGCCAATGCGATTGACCGCAGGCGCGGCTGGCTTGACAGGCAAGGGGCGGTTGATGTTTGGAATATTCGCCTTCGCAGTCGGGAGCGGGGCGGTAGGTGTTTCTGTTGTCATGGTTTAAGAAGAAGTAAAAAGTGCTAAGTGCTAAGTGCTAAGTTTTAAATTACTTAGCACGTCCCACTTAGGACTTTCCACTTAGCACTTTCTACTTTAAAATAGCTTGGCTGACCCATTTTGCCGTCAACGGCAACCCATCACACAAATTGCAAGCGTGCAGCTTGGTTGCCATGTCAGGCATGTGCAAGCGCAGCAATTGCAACATTTGTGCATCGTGGTTCATTTCAATCACATGCACATGCTTGTGCTTGGCGACGAAATCTTTGATCTCGTTTGCCAACGGCAACGCCTTAATACGCAAGTAGCTAATCTTGTAGCCTTCCTTGGCAAGGCGGCTGCGGGCTTCGACAATGGCCGGATCGGTCGAGCCGAAGCTGATAATGGCGATCTCGGCCCCTTCGACCTCATCCACCACCGGCGCACAAATTTGCGCTAAGTGCGTGCGGGCGCTCTCAAACTTGCGGCCAAGGCGATTCATATTCGCCACCCATTCTGGACTCTTTTCAGTCAAACCAGCGGTTTCGTTGTGACCCGAACCGCGTGTGAAATAGGCGCTAAATGGATGCTTGTTGCCGGGCAAGGTGCGATAACCAACACCGTCGCCGTCCACATCACGATAGCGGGCAAAGCCCTTGAGGCGCTCCAAATCGGCCTCGGTCAGCACCTTGCCGCGCTCGAGCGGGGTTTCGGGGTAATCAAATGGCTTGCTCATCCAGTTATTCATGCCAATGTCGAGGTCGCTCAGCACAAACACCGGCGTTTGGAATTTCTCGGCCACATCTTGCGCCTTCCAACCCATTTCAAAGCACTCGTAAACCGAGCTTGGCAACAAACAAATATTCTTGGTGTCGCCATGACCGAGGTAATACGCCTTCAGCACATCACCTTGCGACACGCGGGTGGGCAAGCCGGTGCTTGGCCCCATGCGGGTCACATCCCAGATCACACACGGGATTTCGGCAAAATAGGCATAGCCGGTAAATTCGCTCATGAGCGAGATGCCGGGGCCGCTGGTGCTGGTCATCGAACGCGCCCCCGCCCAACCCGCGCCAATAATCATACCGGCGGCGGCCAATTCGTCTTCTGACTGAATCACGCTATAGGTTGGCTTGCCATCTGGCGACTTGCGCAAAATGGGCAAATAGTCGCCCAAAGCGTCGGCCAAGCTGGTGGCTGGGGTAATGGGATACCACGCCACAAAGTTGACACCGCCATAAATTGCGCCCAACGCGCCCGCCGTGTTGCCATCCAACACAATCAAGCCTTCGGTGGCGTTCATCTTTTCGACACGGAAGGGGTCGGTCTTGGTCCAATTTTGCGCCGCCCAGTTGTAGGCAGCGTTCACAATGGCCATGTTGCTTTGCACAGGCTTGTCTTTGCCCTTAAAGTGGTAGCGCAAGGCCGCCTCGATCACGCTGCGATCAATGTCAATCAGCCACGCCAACGCGCCGACATAGGCCATGTTGCGGCCATAGGTGCGCAATTTGGCATCTTTTTCAAGCGGATCGGCAATTTTCTTGACCGGCAACGGATAGTGCGACACATCCTTGCGGTGCATATCAACCTTCACCGAATCGCGGTCACCTGTTTCAGAATAAATAAACACCCCACCCGGCGCAGTCTTGTTATAGTCGTCTTGCGCCCCTTCTGGGTTGAGCGAAATGGTGATTTCGGCGGCGTCGGTGCGGGCCACATAGCCATCCTTGCTGGCGCGGATGGTATACCAAGTCGGTCGGCCTTGAATGTTCGATGGGAACAAGTTTTTGCCGACAACGGGAATGCCCATTTTGAAGAATGAGCGCAAAATGGTCAGGTTGGCTGTTTGTGAGCCAGACCCGTTTTTGGTGCACGCGACAATCGAGAAATCGTTGATGATCGCGGCACGGCCAGCCTCTGCGCCGCTTGTTTCGGCTTGTGCTGGCGGTGTTACTTCGGTGACTGTTGACATCTTTCTACCTTTAAAAAATTACGAATTACAAATTACGAATTACGAATTTCAACGGTCCATTCGCAATTCGCAATTAAAACTAGCGTTCTCTTTGCTGTAATAATTTGGTGTGCTGCACCAATAAATCATAGGCTTCGGGGTGCTTATGCGCCACCAATGCCTCGACAATGCGCTCGTGATAGCACCACACGTCAGTTAAATAAGAAATATCGGCGTAAACATTTAGCCCAACGGCCTCATACGCATCCCAATAGGCTTCGAGCAAACCAAGCACAAACGGGTTGTCTAAACGTTTAAACAGGGCTAAATGCAATTCCCGATGCTCAATATCGGGGATAAGAATGGGTTTGCCTTGCAATTTGGCTTTGGCCGACTCGATAATAGCTTGCAATTCTTTGAGATCGGCGGGGGTAAGTTTATCGGCGGCCTCGTAAAAATAATTAAATTCGATATGGTTGCGCAGGTCGCTAAACTTGTCGAATTGTTGCGGTTGGTGTGCCAAGGCAAAAAGCAAGCTGGCCCGCACGGCGGGGGTGAAGCTGTAAGGCGCAAGTTTGATGCCGGTGCGCGGGCGCACTTCAACGAGGCCCAACATCCGTGCGCCTTCGAGCTGTTCGCGCAGTTTGCCTACGCTAATGCCCAGTTTACTGCTCAGGTCGTCTAACGCCGGCAGCCGGTCACCCGGCCCGTGACCATGCTCCGCGCTATACCGCAGCAGATCGGAATCTAACTTATCAAGCTTCATGGCCTGACCTCAGTCTTTCGGCTGATTTCTCTAATATGATTCAATTCATCCAATGAATCATATGATTTCAAATCATAGCATAAATTGTAGGAAGAAGATGAAAGTTAGATTAAATTTTCGTTACTGGTTAACCTTTCAACTTACATTCCACACCTTGTGGTATATTACATATGTTGAAGTTGCTTGAGTGACCGCAAACGCGACAAGTAACGACATTGACATATTCCGACACGCTATTTTTTTAATAGGAGGTGGTGTTACTTATGAGTAGTCCGAAACAAAGCGCTGTAGCACCCCTCCAGATTAATCATCTGTAGGCTGCTACAGCGCGACAAAACGGCCAACCTGTGTTCAGGTTGGCCGTTTTGTTTTGTGGCGTGGGGCTTATTTGGGCGGCTTCAGCATAGTTTTGCGGGCAGCGGCAGCAGCCCCGCGCACCTCTTGAATATCTTTAAAGCGCGGGCGTTGCAACAGCTCTAAATCTTCGGGCACAAGCCGCTGCAAACGCGCCAAGTCATCGGCATCGAAACGCTTGGGGCTATAGGCAAATATTTCGCTCATCTCGGCAGCTTGCTCGGCCCACGCATTTTCGCGGCGCAGCGCGTCGGCTTTGCTGTGATAGGTTCGTTTGTCCCACGCATTGGCCGATTTCTCGATATCGGCAGCAATGCGGCGCAAATTAATCGCCAGCACAGCGCAAATATCTTTGCACAAGGCTGGATCATTCAACTTATTTAGTGTATTTGGTAAATGCACTTTCACCAATTCGGCGACCATGTGCAAATCTTGATTTCTTTCTTTGGCACTCATCTTTATCTCCTTCTATTTTAGCCGATTTTTAGATCATTTGTTCTTATTTTCTAATTTTTCCTCAACCCTCATCCCTAATCCCTACCCTTCGATCTCCGCCCTTCGCCTGAACCTGTTGCAATGGGCGAATGCTACAATTCGCCTCGAATTATGTCTGAGATTGCGGATCGCATTGATCCTGCCACCACAACGCCACCAACTGAAAATATTGTGCAAACCGGCAGCCCAAACACCACCCATCAGCCACCCAACCCAGCGCCGCACGATGCCACCTCTCATCACGAAAACACTGCCTTTGAGTGGGGGCTTCGCATCGTAATTTGGGGCGTGGTTTTTTTTGCATTCACACGCTACATCAGCCAACTTTCAGGGATGCCCGCCAGCACGATAAATATCACGCTGTTTAGTGTTCTGACGGCTTTTATATTTTTTGCCAGCACGCCGCTTGTCTCGCGCATAACCCAACGTTTTGCCGATGCCCAAGCATTTTTGGCAACGCTGCTGCCCATGATATTGCTCGTGCCGCTTTCGCAATTAATGAAGCCCGACAATCGGTTTGAGTTAAGCGAAATTTTACTCACTGCAATCGCCCTCCTTTTGCCCATCGCCTTGGCTGTGCTCAACACCCCCGTTTTTCGCTGGGCCGATTTTACGTTGGGTTGGTTTACTGTCATTGTGCCGCTGTTATTGCCCTTTACTCGCATCACACCGGTTGATCCACCCCAAACCCTTGCGCGAATCATCGTGGGCGTGCTGCCGCTGTGCTTGGTATTTTTTACCACGCGGGCGCAAAAAATGCGCCTCAACTACTTGTTTATTTGTGCCATGTTGTCGCTGTGGGCCACCTACGAATTGGGCGTGCTACCCATTCTGGCCTCTGACCCCGGCTTGCCATTGCCAATCAAAAGCCTATTACCGGGCGGCTATTTGCAACTCGCTTTGCTCGCCCTTGGCATTTACATGGTCTTAGTTGCAGGCAAATTTAATGGGCTGGGGTTCAGCTTTGCACATGTGCCGGCCAGCAATCCTCAACCCAATCCTTACGCCTTGCCCAAAACCCGTTGGTTTCACAGCCTAATCGAATGGATGGTTGTGCTGAGTGCCGCTGCCGCGCTGCTTTGGGCCAGCCGTGCCTATCGCATCGCCTTGCCCCAAAATTGGTCAGACCAAGCCTTGCCCAACCTTGCCCTATTCTTTTTGCTCAGCGCCTTGCCCGCCGAGTTGCTTTTCCGCGGGGTGCTGCTTCGCTATTTGCGCGATGGCTTACGGCTGCCCAATCTCGTCGCCATCAGCCTGTCGGCGCTGGCTTTTGCCTTGGCCGCACTGCCCAGCTTGTCGTTTGGCGGCTTTGAGTGGCCCACCCTCAGCGCCCTCACCAGCCCGCTCGCCAGCCCCATCGTCACCAACTTACCAGTCGCGCCCATTTTGCCGCCCCCATTGCTCACCCGCCCGCTGGTCGAATTTGGGCTAAATGTGCTGATGGGCGTTTTTTATGCGCGGCTCTATTTGCGGCTGCGCAATTTGCCATTGATCGCCTTGGTTCATGCGTTCAACCTGTGGCTATTTTGGTTATTTGCCTTGTCTGCACCTTGATACAATGCGACTGCATGACCGAACAAGATCCGCCAATTATTCCACCCCCCATCGCGCCAAACGAGACCGCCGCACCCATCAGCCAAGAGCAAGTGCTCACACTGCGGGCACGTGTGGCCGAAATGATGGCAATTGATCAAGTCCAGCCAGAGCCGAGCAGCAATGCAGTCATGTTTTTGGGCAAATTGCGCCAAAAATCAGACGAAGCGTTTGAGCATGTGTCAACCCGCTTAAAAGAAATGGGCTATTACCCGCTTTTGCGCGAATTGAACAACGACGACGACCGCCATGTGTTTGTGGTGCTAAAAGGCGACCCCAACATCACCATTGACCAACGGGTATGGATGAGTTTGTCGCTCTTTATTGCCACCTTTCTCAGCACCGCCTTTGCTGGAACCATTTTCTCACGCGGGCTGAGCGATGCCCAAGGCGCATTTGCGTGGGGCGATGTGTGGTCGTATGGGCTGCCCTTTGCGCTCACCCTAATTAGCATTTTAGGGATGCACGAACTTGGGCATTATGCAGTGGCGCGTTGGCACAAATTGCCGGTCACGCTGCCGTTTTTCATTCCCATGCCAATTGGGCTGGGCACATTGGGCGCGTTTATTCAAATGCGTGGGATGCCGCGCAACAAACGCGCTTTGTTTGATGTTGGTTTGGCGGGGCCAATTGCCGGGCTGCTGGTCGCCATTCCGCTCTATGTGCTGGGGTTGTTAACCGCCCAAGTCTTGTCTGACCCCGCGCCCGCCACCCGCGCCATTTTGATGGAACAACTCATCGCTATTTTTCGCCCCGATGCGGTCAATCACGGCATTTTGTTCAATCCTGTGCTTTACGCGGCGCGGGTGGGGCTGGTCATCACCATGCTCAATTTGCTACCAGTCGGGCAACTTGATGGCGGGCACGTGGCCTATGCTGCGCTGGGCCGCTATTGGGCGCGGTGGATCGCCATCGCCACCATGGTCATTATGGCGATTTTGGGCTTTACGGTCTCGCCCAACTGGCTAATTTGGCTGTTTTTTGCTGGCTTGGGCGGCGCGGCCCGCCATGCGCCACCCATGGACGATGTTACCCCGCTCGACGCGCCACGGCTAGGCTTGTTCATCGGCACCGTGCTGCTCTTTTTATCGCTCTTCACCGCGCGCCCGTTTTGAACGATTATTCGGGAAAATACGTGAATCAAGTTCACACATGCGTGTGCATCAGCCGATTGGTGCGTTTGCGAATGGCAGCAAGGCTGATGGCGCACACAAACAAAGCGGCCTGAAGCAAAACAATGGACGCGCCAGACGCGATATCGGCATAAAAACTAATTAACATGCCCGCCAAGCCACTCAGTGCGCCGATGCTGACCGACCAAACCACCATGCGGTTAAAATTGTCGGTGAGTAGCCGCGCCGTAATGGCAGGCACAACCAAGGCCGCGGCAATCAACGTCACGCCCATCACTTGCATCGAGGCGATAAGGGTCGCGGCCAGCGCCAACGCGAATAGCGTCTCGACCCACTCGGTGCGCACGCCATACACTTGCGCCACTGCACTATCAAAGGTGGTAAATAACAACTGTTTGTAGAGAATCAAAATAAGCAAACAAACGACGACGGTCATGACCGCGATCACCAAAACATCGTCGGGGGTGACGCCCAAGATATTGCCAAACAGCGCCGCATCGAAATTGCGGGTAAATTTGCGGTATCGGCTAATTAATGCGATACCAATGGCAAAACTGGCGGTGGTGATCACGCCGATGGCGGCGTCAACGCCGATGCGGGTGCGACGCACGGTTTGGTTGATGAGCAAGGCCGCCAAAAACCCCCACACGCCCGCGCCAAGGTAGAAATTCCATTGCATGACATAAGACACCACCGCGCCGCCAAAAATGGCGTGCGACAGCCCATGCCCGATATAGCTCATGCCACGCAATACGACATATACGCCAATCAACCCGCACAGCCCGCCAATCAGCACCGCCACAATCGAGCCATTTCGGAAAAATTCAAATTCAAAAGGAGACATAGAAAAATGAGTAAATGAGTGAATGGTTGAATGAGTGAATGGTTGAATGAGTGAATGGTTGAATGAGTGAATGGTTGAATGAGTGAATGGTTGAATGAGTGAATGGTTGAAT
>JAHBAL020000547.1 GCA_018500105.2 Anaerolineae bacterium | reverse complement strand
GCATATCGTTTCGGCCATATTTGGTTTGGCCGATCGGGTATTGTGTATGGCAGCGGGTGAAAAGATCGCCGAAGGGTTGCCCAGCGAAATTGCCGCCAATCAAGCCGTTATAGACGTTTATTTGGGCGAGGAGCACAGCGATCATGCTTGAAGTCAAAAATCTGGGCGTGGCCTATGGCGATGTGCGGGCGGTCTGGGATATCAGCTTTCATGTCAATGTTGGGGAAATTGTGGTGCTCATTGGCCCGAACGGTGCGGGCAAAACCAGCACGTTGCGCAGTATTGCTGGTTTGCAGCCTATCGTAGCGGGGCAGGTGGACTATTTGAATAAGCCCATTCATCAGCCCAAGCTGTTTACACACGCGCATGAACTGGTTTCGCAAGGGATTGTGCTGGTGCATGAAGGGCGGCGGTTGTTTGGCAGCATGAGCGTGAGTGAAAACCTTGAGTTGGGTGCATTTTCGCCGCAAGCCCGCAAGGTAAAAAACCGAACCCTGACCCAAGTATTTGAAATGTTCCCACGATTGGCCGAGCGCAAAGACCAACGCGCCAACACCATGAGCGGCGGCGAACAACAAATGCTGGCGATTGGCCGCGCCATGATGGGCTTGCCCAAATTGTTGATCTTGGATGAGCCATCGTTGGGGTTGGCCCCTTTGGTTGTCAAACTCATTTTCGATGTCATTCGGGAACTCAATCAACAAGGCATGACGATTTTGTTGGTCGAGCAAAACGCCAAACGCGCATTGGCCTTAGCCAGCCGTGCCTATGTTATTGAACAAGGGCGTATCGCTGGCACAGGCACGGGCGCGGCATTGCTCAACGACCCCAATGTGCAACATTCTTATTTAGGGGGCGTATTGTGAATTTTGAGACTTTGCTACAAACATTGGTGTTTGGTTTTTTTGTGGGCAGTCTGTATGGCGTGGCTGCAATTGGGCTGTCGCTGGTGTTCGGGGTGATGAAAATTTTGAATGTGGCGCACGGCGAATTGATGATGTTGGCGGGCTATGTCAGTTATTTTGTATTTTCACTATTCGGCATAGATCCATTCGTCTCAATTTTGATCAGCATCCCCGTCTTGTTTTGCGTTGGATTGCTACTTGATCGGCTGGTTTATCGGCGTATTCATTTATTGACTGGCGAAGCCAAGATCAAAAACTCGCTGTTAGTGAGTTTCGGGTTGTCGCTCATTTTGCAAGCCCTTGCCATTCAATTTTTTACCGCCGACGAACGCGCCATTCAAGCCAGTTATTCGGGCTACAGCCTAACTTTGGGCGGCATCATTTTGCCGTATACACGATTAATCAGCCTTTTCATCATTTTTGGGGTCATCAGTTTATTGCATTGGTTTTTGCAAAGAACCATCACTGGCAAGGCGATTCGGGCGGCGGCTGAAGATGCCGAGGCCGCTAATTTGGCTGGCATTAACATTCAGCGTTTCTATATGCTCACCTTGGCGCTTAGCGCGGCCTTGTCGGGTTTGGCGGGGTCATTGGTCATCATCGGTTATGGCATCACGCCGACGGTCGGGGTGGTTTGGTTGCTGCGCGGTCTAATCGTGGTGGTGTTGGCAGGCACAGGGAGCATTTTCGGCACTTTTAGCGCCGGTATTTTGCTCGGCTTGGTCGAGGCGATCAGCAGCACCCTCTTTGGGGCTGCCTCGCGTGAAATTGTGGGGTTGGTGATGTTTTTAGTGGTGTTGGTTTTGCGGCCACAAGGGCTGTTTGGCAAAAAGGGGTAACTGAAAATGAATAAATACCGAATGATTTTAGTTGTCCTTTTGGCGGCTGTTTTGGCCTTGTTGCCTATGCTCTTACGCCGCGACGACCTGATTAACTTGGCGTTTATGGTGCTGCTCTATATTTGTTTGGGGCAAAGCTGGAATATGTTGTCGGGGTTTGCCGGGCAAACCAATTTAGGCCACTCGGCGTTTTTTGGCATTGGCGCATTGGTCACACGCTGGCTATGGGCTACGCTAGAATTGCCGGTTATGCTTGCCATGATCTTGGGCGGGCTTGCCGCAGCCGCCTTTGCGATGGTGATCGGCGTGCCCACTTTTCGCTTGCGCGGCGCATATTTTGCCATCGGTATGTTGGCGCTGGGCGAAATGATGCACGCGGTGATTGCGCAAGTATTGCCTTTCAACGACACCTTGCCCGTGCAACTCATCGCTGGCTATAGCTTGGCGATGCGTTATTATGTCGCGCTAATCTTGACCATCATTATTCTTGGTTTTAGCACATGGTTGTTGCGCAAGCCAATCAGTTTGGGGCTATTTGCAGTGCGTGAAGATGAAGATGCCGCTCGTGCCAGCGGTGTCAACCCGCTGTATCACAAACTCTTTGCCTTGGCGCTCAGTTCGTTTTTTGGCGGCGTCACTGGCGGTTTATATGCCTATCATCAGGTTAGCTATTATCCACAAAGTGTGTTCGGCGGCAATTGGACGCTGGATGCCTTGCTCATCACCTATATCGGCGGGCTTGGCACGGTGATCGGGCCAGTAGTAGGTTCACTATTTTTTGTGGCGCTGCGCGAATTGTTCTCGAGCATTTTCGCATCGTTTAATCTGGTTGTTTTTGGTGCTTTATTTATTGTCATTGTTCTCGCCTTTCCCGGTGGCCTGGTTGAATTGCTGAGAAAATTTCAGAGGGGTAGGTAGGAGGGGGCAGAGTTGCAGGTTGCAGAGTTGCAGGTTGCAGAGTTGCAGGTTGCAGAGTTGCAGGTTGCAAAGTTGCAGGTTGCAAAGTGGAAAAGCACCCTCCCATCTGCAACTTTGCAACCTGCCACTTGCAACTCTGCTACCTTAATATAAAACTATGAGTAACTTAAATCCTCCATTTCGTGCCGATCATGTCGGCAGTTTATTGCGCCCAGCCGAGGTATTGGCGGCCCGCAAACAATGCGCCGAGGGCAAACTCAGCCGCGCTGAGTTACGCGCCATCGAAGACAAACATATTGCCCACGCGGTCAAAATGCAAGAATCGGTCGGCTTAAAATCCATTACTGACGGCGAATATCGCCGGGCATTTTTCCATCTCGACTTTTTAGAGCAGCTAGATGGCGTGACCGTGAGTGGCGCAATTGCGGCCCATTCTGATGCGCAAGAAAAAGTGCATTTCACTCCGCCCAAATTGAGCGTCACTGGCAAATTGCGTCATGGGCGCAATATTCAGGTGGATGACTTTAACTATTTAAAATCGCAAGTGACACAAACGCCAAAAGTCAGCATTCCATCGCCAACCATGGTGCATTTTCGCGGTGGGCGGGCGGCCATTGATATTCATGCTTACCCCGACATGGATGAGTTTTTTGAAGATTTGGCGCAGTGCTATCGTGATGAGATTGCGGCGTTATACGCAGCCGGTTGCCGCTATATTCAAATGGACGACACCAATATGGCGTATTTGTGCGACCCAGTGATGCGGCAAGGTGCGATTGATCGCGGCGACGACCCCAACACATTGCCGCGCACCTACGCTGCGCTGATCAATGCCGTGATTGATAACCGCCCCGCCGATCTGACGATTGGCGTGCATTTGTGTCGCGGCAATTTTCGCAGCCAATGGTTTGCCGAGGGTGGCTATGAGCCAGTGGCCGAAGTGTTGTTTAATGAGCTAAATGTGGATGCGTATTTCCTTGAATACGACGATGAACGCTCAGGCGATTTTGCCCCATTGCGTTTTGTGCCAAACAACAAAACCGTCGTGCTTGGCATCATTACCAGCAAATTCCCGCAGCTCGAAAATGCCGAGTTTTTGCGCCGCCGTATTGACGAAGCCGCCAAATATATGCCGCTGCAAAACATGTGCGTCAGCCCACAATGTGGTTTCTCTAGCACCGAACACGGCAACGATGTGAGCATGGATGACCAGTGGCGCAAGCTTGAGCTGGTGGTGAATACGGCGCGGGCCGTGTGGGGCGAGGCCTAAGACATTGTGATGGAATATACCCCGCTTACACCCGCCCTCATTCCGCTTTGCCGGGTCAATGTCGCGCTTGCCCCGCCTTTGGTGATTGGGCCAACCCCGCAAGGGTTGCGGCGCATTATCCCCATTGTTGGCGGCGATTTTGTGGGCGAGCGCATGCGGGGCAATATTTTGAACGGCGGGGCCGATTGGCAAATTGTGCGTGACGATGGGGTTGCAATCCTACATGCCCGCTACACCTTGCAAACTGATGACGGGGCGCTGATCTATATTCAAAACGACGGTATCCGACACGCATCGCCAGATGTCGTAGCGCGATTAGGGCGTGGCGAAGCAGTAGACCCAAGTGAATATTACATGCGCACCACCCCAAAATTTGAAACGGCTCACCCGCATTATGGATGGCTCAATCGCATCATTGCGGTTGGGTCTGGTATTCGTCGGGCCGATGCCGTTGTAATTGATTTTTTTGAGTTGACTTGATGACAAAACCTGTTTACGAAAATTTATGTGTATCGCAACAAGATAAATTGTTGCTGGTGAAGTTGGCGCGTCCGCAAAAACGCAATGCCCTAAACGACGAGACCGTGTTGGCGCTAGAGCGCGTCTTTGCCAATATTGCCAACGATATTCATGCAGTGGTCTTGCACGGCGAGGGCGACCATTTTTGCGCTGGGCTAGACCTGAGTGAATTGCGTGAGCGCGACGCCTTCGCTGGCGTATTGCATTCGCGCATGTGGCATCGGGTGATGTCAGCCATCGAATTTGGCCCCGTGCCGGTGGTGGTGGCACTGCATGGTGCAGTGGTGGGAGGCGGATTGGAGCTGGCATCGGCTGCTCATATACGTGTGGCGGATGCGTCAACGTTTTATGCGTTGCCCGAAGGCCAGCGCGGCATTTATGTGGGCGGCGGGGCCTCGGCGCGCGTGCCAAAACTGATTGGCGTGTCGCGCATGATGGACATGATGCTGACCGGGCGGGTGGTGCGGGCCGAAGAGGGCGAGCGGATTGGGCTTTCGCATTATTTGGTCGAACGTGGGCAAAGCCTGAGCAAGGCGATTGAGTTGGCGAATAAAATCGCCGCCAATACCCGCCCCACCAATTTCGCCATTACCCATGCCTTGCCGCGCATTGCCGAAATGGGCCAAGAACAAGGGCTATTGGTCGAGTCGCTCATGGCGGGCATTGCCCAAGATTCAGCCGAAGCCAAGGCCCGGATGAACCAATTTTTGAACAAACAAGCTAAGAAGGTGGGAGAAGCATAATGATGACGACGCTGTCAGCCCCGTATCGGCAAGTTTCGCTTGGGCCGGTAAACACAACCGTGACCGCTCGCGCCGATGGCACAAGCTTGGTGCAACAAGCCGCAACATTAAACGCATACCCGCAACGCCTGACCGAAAAACTACTGCATTGGGCGGCACACACGCCCGATGCCATTTTTATGGCGCGGCGCGATGCGAATGGTGACTGGCGACCCATCACCTATGCCCAAACACTGGCGCAGGTGCGTAGTATTGCGCAAGCCTTGCTTGATCGCGGGTTGTCGAGCGAGCGCACGTTGGTGATCTTGTCTGAGAATAGCCTCGAACATGCGTTGATGGCGTTGGCAGCCTTGCATATTGGTGTGCCCTACGCGCCCATCTCGACCGCCTATTCGCTCATCGCCACCGATTTTGGCAAATTACGCCACTGTGTCGAATTGATGACGCCGGGCGTGGTGTTTGTGTCGGACGGCGCGAAATATGCGCGGGCGTTGGCGGCGGTTGTGCCCGCCGAGGTTGAAGTGGTAGTGACACACAAGACGCCCGTTGATCGTGCTGTCACATTGTTTGAGCAACTGGTGCAAACGCCCGTCACGGCTGCGGTGGATGCGGCGTTTGCGCGGGTGACACCCGACACCGCTGCCAAAGTGCTATTTACGTCGGGGTCTACCGCGTTGCCCAAAGGCGTGATCAACACGCACCGCATGATGTGCGCCAATTTGCAGCAAATCATGCAAACTTACCCGTTTATTGCAGATGAACCGCCGGTGTTTGTGGATTGGTTGCCTTGGAATCACACCTTTGGCGGCAATCACAATGTTGGTTTGACGCTGTATAACGGCGGCACGTTGTATATTGATGACGGACGACCCACGCCCAGCGGTATCGAGCAAACCATCGCCAATTTGCGCGAGCTTGCGCCGACGGTCTATTTCAATGTGCCTAAGGGGTTTGAAGAATTATTGCCGCGTTTGCGCCATGCGCCAGCGTTATGTCAACACTTTTTTAGCCGTCTAAAAATGATTTTTTATGCCGGTGCTGGCTTGCCGCAGCATGTTTGGGATGGTTTTGAGCAATTGTCGGCGGATACCTGTGGTGAGCGGGTGTTGATTTCGAGCGGGTTAGGCATGACCGAATCTGGCCCGTCGGCCATGTTTATCAATTGGTTTGGCGGCAAATCGGGCTTGTTGGGCGTGCCGGTGGCGGGCATGACGCTGAAGCTAGTGCCAAGCGGCGATAAAACCGAGGTGCGGTATCGTGGGCCAAACCTGACGCCCGGCTATTGGCGGCAACCCGAATTGACCGCCAGTTATTTTGATGATGAAGGGTTTTATCGCACCGGCGATGCGGTGAAATGGGTAGATGCGGCCCAGCCCGATCTTGGTTTTGTGTTCGACGGACGCATCGCCGAAGATTTTAAATTGACCACCGGCACTTGGGTGAGCGTAGGGGTGTTGCGGGCCAAATTGGTGGCGACGGGTGCGCCGCTGATTCAAGATGCGGTGATTACGGGCATTGATCGGGATGAGGTCGGCGCGATTATTTTCCCGAATATGGCGGCCTGTCGCAAGCTTATAGACGCGCCCGCGACGATGCGTGATGATGCGGTGGTCGCCCATGCCACGATTCGCGCCGCCATTCAACACACGTTGCAGCGTTTGGCGCAGGCCAGCACCGGCAGCTCGACATTGATTGCACGCGCTGTCATTACGGCTGTGCTGCCTTCGATTGACGTGGGTGAAATTACCGACAAAGGGTCGCTCAACCAACGGGCCGTGTTGCGGCATCGGGCCGAGGTGGTGGCGGGGTTGTATGCGGGGGGCGAGGGTATTATTCTTAGTCAAACATGAGTAATATAAAATCGTATCAAGATTCTTGGGATCGCATAAGTGATATTAGTTCTGGAGGGCAAGGTACCACAATTAAAGCCTCTAAAAAATCGACGCAGGATGTTATTGCTGCTATTAAAATCTTAAATAGACAGAAAGATAATGAGCGACGAGCAAGAATGCATAGAGAAGCGACAATATTAACTACGCTCTCTCATGACGGCATTCCTAAAGTCTTAGATTGTAATACAGAAAATTGGAAAAATCATGAATATAAACTATTTATTGCTACAGAATACATAGAAGGCAAAATTTTATTCGACTATGATTTAAAATGTGTGAGTCTCGAAGAAAAAATTAATTTGCAAAAGAAAATATCCAACATAATTCTCTTTTGTCACCAAAGAGGAATACTGCATAGGGACTTAAAACCAGATAACATTATTATTCGTAATAACTTGCTAAATAGCCCAGTTGTCATTGACTTTGGGCTATCATTTAATTTTACTGATAATGATGATGATACATTAACATCCGATGGTCAGCATCTTGGTAACAGATTTTTGATGTTGCCTGAACAAAAAACTGGCGAGGTTAGCAAAAGAGACTATAGAAGTGATGTTTCCTGTTTAGTCGGAATATTCTATTTTATTTTAACTGGTCAGATTCCCTCTATTATTATTGATCACAACAATCAAAAACCTCACCAACGAGGAAATGCAAAAAAAATAATTGAAGAATATCCAAAACACCAGAAAGATATTATTAATTATATTTTTGACATTGGATTTAACAATCTTATTGATAAAAGATGGCAAACTGTACGAAGTTTCATAGATCAACTTTTAATTCTCGAACAGGCAATTGCTGATAGAGGTGAGTCAATGAAAGAAGATTTTGTAAGTTTGATAAAGAAACAGCTAAATACTGAAGATTATCAAAATGTAAAGTTTATAAAAGGTCTTTTTCGGAAGGTCGATGCAGTAACATCAAACACATTAAGAAAATTGTTAGTGGATTTGGGGGGTGATTGGTCTTCGATTCAGAGTGGAGGGGATTTGTCTGGTGAATTGGCATATAAAAATATGTTGGCTCCTATAAACAGATATAATCCTAAGTTGGATCTTGCCACAGTGATACATGCTTTTACGACAGGAAGCGAATTGGTAATTCATATTCTTGAGAAGGATAAAATATCAGAAGTATTGCGACAACCTATTAATGGAGATATTGATTGGCAGCAGTTTGAAGATAGTTTAAGGTTGCATTATGAAACTGAAATCTATAAAAAAACAATGAAACTATAAGTCTGGGGTATTCCGCTTTGTCATCGTTCTAATTAACTCACCTTACGTACTAGGCAAATATTTCACCACGAAGTTCACGAAGAACACACAGAAAAGAAGGCTTTCGGATATAAATCTTTGAGTTCTTTGTGCACTTTGTGGTAAAAAGTTTGAGCTTTGCGTAAGATGAGTAATTAATTCCATCATTCACGGGTGGGTTTAAGTTAAAATATAAATGTAATGACTTTTTACGAAATAACGCCTTTGATAGATCAACTCAGCCTATCTGAGCAAATAAAGGTTTATGAGTTATTGCATAAGCGTATCTATTTGAAGAAAGAGAAGCTATTGGCAAATGGGTCATTGGTTGAAACACTACCAAATGGATCGTCTGAGATCAAAAGCGATGGCGAGTCAACAAAAGACACATTAGCTGATTTTGAAACTTGCTTAAATTTAGTGCTTGAGCGAGATAACGAGGTATGGGCAGCGCTCGCAACAAGATAACATTTGACCAAATTATTAGCATTAACCGCCAGATGATCAACCGATTTGGCGGTGTTTTTTTTGAAGCTGATAACAATTTGCTAAAAAAAGGAGTCTTGAGTATGCACTAGAGGAAATTGACGCAGTGATATTTGGGCAAGCCTTGCACCCTGATCTGTTTGATAAAGCAGCAACGCTGATGTACAAAATTATTGTTGGGCATGTTTTTCATGATGGCAATAAACGGACTGGTTTGGCATCAGCGCAACTCTTAATTATGCGAAATGGCTATGATTTACCCTTATATCAAATAAGTGCTGAAGCTGTCACTGTAGCTGAAAAAGTAGCAACTAGACAACTAAATGTTGATGAGCTAACCGAATGGTTACGTAAACGATCTGTTCCCTTATGAATATCAAAGACCTCATTGCCATTGACATCCACACCCACGCCGAGGTGTCGTGCTGTCAACCTTACGACGAATTTGGCCGACCCTATGACGAGGCCGCCAACAAGTATTTCAAATTCGACAAACGGCCCACGATTGATGAAACCGTCGCCTATTACCGCGAGCGCAACATTGGCTTGGTGATGTTTACGGTGGACAGCGAGCATCAAATTGGCCGTAAACGCATTCCCAATGAAGAGGTGGCTGAAGCCGCGCTGAAAAACAGCGATATGATGATCGCTTTTGCCAGCATTGACCCGCATAAAGGCATGATGGGGGTGCGCGAGGCGCGGAACCTGATTCAAAATTATGGGGTCAAGGGCTTCAAATTCCACCCGACGGTGCAAGGCTTTATGCCAAACGACCGCATGGCTTACAAGCTGTATGAAGTGATTGCCGAGGCTAAGTTGCCCGCGCTTTTTCACAGCGGGCATAGCGGCATCGGCACGGGGATGCGCGGCGGGGGCGGGCTGCGGCTGGCTTATTCAAACCCGATTCACCTTGACGATGTGGCGGTTGATTTTCCGGATATGCCGATCATCATCGCGCATCCGTCGTGGCCTTGGCAAGATGAGGCGCTGTCGGTGTGTTTGCACAAACCCAATGTGTATATTGATTTGTCGGGTTGGTCGCCCAAATACTTCCCCCCGCAATTGGTGCAATATGCCAATACCCAGTTGCGCCACAAAATGTTGTTTGGCACCGACTTCCCGCTCATTACGCCCGAACGCTGGATGAAAGATTTTGAATCGGCAGGGTTTCGGCCTGAGGTCAAACCATTGATCTTTAAAGACAATGCGGTCAAGTTGTTGGGGTTGGGCGAATAAAGATGAGAACACAAGTAGGCATCATTGGCAGTGGTCCGGCGGGGTTGTTGCTGGCGCATTTGTTGCACAAACAAGGCATCGAGAGCGTCATTGTTGAGCGCCAAAGCCGCGAGCATGTCGAGGCGCGGATTCGGGCCGGGGTATTAGAGCAAGGCACGGTGAATTTGTTGCGCGACGTCGGCGTTCATGCGCGAATGGATCGTGAGGGGTTGCCACATGATGGGTTTGGTTTGGCGTTTGCGGGGCGGCAAGAGCGCATTGACATGCGGGCGCAAACCGGCGTGGGGGTCATGATTTATGGGCAAACCGAAGTAACCCGCGACTTGATTGCGGCGCGGTTGGCCGCCGGTGGCGTGATTCATTTCGATGCCCCAGCGTTGGCGGTTGAAGATTTTGTTGGCAATCAACCGCGCATCATTTACGAGAAAAACGGACAGCGCCACGAATTAACCTGCGATTTTGTGGTGGCCTGCGACGGTTATCATGGCATTGGGCGCAAAAGTATCGGCGAAGACAAGCTCAATTTATACGAAAAGCTATACCCATTTGGCTGGCTGGGCATTCTGGCCGATGTGCCGCCGGTGGATGAAGAATTGATTTACGCCAATCATGCGCGTGGCTTTGCGCTGTGCAGTATGCGTTCGCATACACGCAGCCGTTATTATGTGCAATGCGCCCTCGATGATAAGGTGGAAAATTGGACGGATGATGCGTTTTGGGACGAATTGCGCCGCCGTTTGCCGCCAGAGACCGCCGAACGCTTGATCACCGGGCCGCGTTTGGAGATGAGCATTGCGCCGTTGCGCAGTTTTGTGGCCGAGCCAATGCGGGCGGGCAATTTGTTATTGGCGGGCGATGCCGCGCACATTGTGCCACCGACCGGGGCCAAGGGGCTAAATTTGGCGGCGTCGGATGTGTATTATGCGGCGCGGGCGTTGGCAGCGTTTTATGCCGAAAATCGTCATGATTTGCTCGATGCGTATTCGGAGACGTGTTTGCGCCGCGTGTGGAAGGCGGTGCGTTTCTCATGGTGGTTTACCGGCCTCATGCACAAGTTCGACAACGACCCGATCAGCCATCGCTTGCAGGTGGCCGAGCTAGATTACATCGCCAGTTCAACCGCCGCCCGCACCAGCATGGCCGAGAATTATGTTGGCTTGCCGTTTTGACCCGTTGTTTCGCCCACAATAAATTCACACGGAATACGAATTTGCTGAAAGGGTTGATCGGGATTGTCGAGGCGTTGCATGAGGCGGCGCACACCCAAGCGACCGGCCTCTTCGCGGTTTAGCCGCACGTGGGTGGGGTGGGCAAACGGCAAATTGGGCACATACGACAGAAAAATCATCGAAATATCTTGCGGGATGCGAAGCGCAAGTTCGTTTAGGCGTTGCAAGGTCGGTTTGACCAAATGCCGGTCGGCCCCGATCAAGGCGGTAATGTGATTTTGGCTGAGTTTGGCCTGGAAATGCGCCGATGTCAGCAAATCGTGTTGACATAAGGTGACCAGCGTGACTTGCTCATTTGAGGTGGCATTGTGGGTCGTAATGGCTTGCTGCACCCCCGCCAGCCGCTCACGATGATGCGGCAAATCTTCGCCCACCACAAACCCAATTTGCCGATGCCCCAACGCAATCAGATGTTGCGCTGCTTGGCAACTGGCGGGCTGATGATTATGCTCAACGCTGTCCATTTCGCTCGATGGAATATCGCACGAGCCAAGCAATACAAACTTATGTTGTTCTTTTGCCAAACGGCGTAATACCACCGATTTTGGATAGTTGCCGGTCAAAATTAACCCGTCGGCCAAGCGTAAGGTGCTAATGCTGGGCTGGTATTGCTCATTGCGCCACGTGGCTTCATCGAGTTTAACTTCGCCGCTGGTAAATAACAACACGTTATAACCTTGCTTGCTGGCTTCGCTTTGCATGCCAATCAGATAGGCAAAATAAAAATCTTCGCTGGCAAATGGAAAACTTTCATCGAATGTCAGAAACCCGATGATGCGATTGCTGCCGCGCACCAACATTTGGGCGACTGGGTTCGACGAATACCCCAATTCGCGGGCGGCTTGCAAGACACGTGCCCGCGTGTCTTCGCTAATTTGAATATGGTTGGGGGTGTTATTGAGCGTCAGCGAAACCGTGCCCCGTGACACCCCCGCACGTTTAGCGACATCGGCTTGAGTTGCTCTTTTATTTTGCATATTGACTTTTCTCTAAACCTCATTATAATCTCAGAATATAAACTAACACGTGTTAGGTAACACGAGAAAGTTAATGCCAGACATGCTCACCTCTATCGCTACTGTGTCTTTAGGCGGAACACTCCGCGAAAAATTTGAAGCGATTTCAAACGCCGGTTTTTCGGGTGTTGAAATCTTTGAAAATGATTTGTTGTCATTTTCGGGCGATGCGTATGGCGTTCGGCGTATGGCCGACGATTTTGGGTTGAAGATTGTCACGGTGCAGCCATTTCGAGACTTTGAGGGGATGCCCGAACCGCAGCGCAGCCGCGCCTTTGATCGTGCCGAACACAAATTTGATTTGATGGAGAAACTCGGCACCGATTTGTTTTTTGCGTGCAGCAATGTTTCGCCCTTGAGCTTGGGGGGCATTAACCGCGCCGTTGATGATTTGCACGAATTGGGCGAACGGGCCGCGAAGCGCGGTTTTCGGGTGGGCTACGAGGCACTGGCATGGGGCAAACATATCAGCGATTATCGAGATGCGTGGGAGGTTGTGCGCCGCGTTGATCACCCAGCCGTCGGCATCGTGCTTGACAGCTTTCATATCTTGTCGTTGCGGCTCGATCTTAAGGTGATGCGGGCCATTCCGGGTGAGCGTATTTTTTTGGTGCAATTGGCCGACGCGCCGACCCTCGACATGAATGTGTTGTCGTGGAGCCGTCATTATCGGTGTTTTCCGGGCCAAGGCCGACTGCCCATTCAAGAGTTTATGCGGGCATTGGCCGCGACCAACTATGGCGGGCCGCTTTCGCTAGAAATTTTTAACGATTATTTCCGCACCGCCGCGCCTGCCCAAATCGCCAGCGATGGCTATCGGTCGCTCATTCATTTGACCGAAGGCATGGACACTGAGACGCACAAGACCTTCGCGATTGCGCCCAAAGCGCCGCCGCGTGTGCATTATGACGGCATTGAGTTTGTTGAATTTGTGGCAAATCGGGATACTGTCTCTGATTTAGAGAAAATTCTGACCCAATTGGGGTTTCAAAATCGCGGCTGGCATCGGTCTAAAAAAGTGAATTTGTGGACCCAAGGTGCCATTAACTTGGTGTTAAATAGCGAACACAAAGGCTTTGCGCACGATTATTTGCAGTCGCACGGCACGTCTATTTGCGCAATGGGGTTGCGGGTGGATAACGCCCAACAAGCCCACGAACGGGCGTTGGCCTATGGTTGCACGTCTAATGAGCAAGCCATTGGGCCGGGCGAGTTGCACATACCGGGGGTGCGGACGATCAAAGACAGCTTGGTTTATTTTATAGATCGTTATGGCGCACGCGGCTCGATTTGGAATGTGGATTTTCGATTGCTGCAAGAAGACAACGCGCAGGCTGCGGGAGCCGGTTTGTTGGCGATTGACCATATTGGGCAAATTGCCCCAATTGAGCAAATGTCATCGTGGGCCTTGCTGTATAAATCGGTGTTTGGTTTCGATGCAGCGCCGCAGTTCGATATTCCAGACCCCAGCGGGTTGATGCAAAGCCAAGTGATTGAAAGCACGAACCGCGAGATTCGGGTCACCTTGAACGCGGCCCAAGGTCGCGGCACGTTGGCGGCACGTTTTATTACCCAATATGCGGGCAGTGGCATTCAACATATCGCGTTTAGCACCAATGATATTTTTGCAACCCTGCAAACGCTAAAAGCCAATGGGATTCCGCTGCTGGCGATTCCGCCGATGTATTATGACGATTTAGAAGCGCGGTTTGGTTTGGCTCCGGCGTTGATGGCGCAATTGCGGGCCAATAATGTGCTGTATGACCAAAGTAATGAAGGGGAATTTTTTCAGGCGTATACCCAAAGTTTAGATAATCGGATTTTTTTTGAGATTGTTGAGCGACGCGGCTATCAGGATTATGGCGCAGCCAATGCGCCCGTTCGCATTGCCGCACAAACTGAAATTTTGAAAAGTCACGAAAAGTTTATGGCGCGGTTGGAGATGTAGGGCCGGTTGCAGGTGGCAAAGTGGCAGGTGGCAAAGTGGCAAGTTGCAAAGTGGCAAAGTTGCAAGTGGCAAAGTGGCAGGTTGCAAAGTGGCAAAGTTTCAACTCTGCAACCTGCAACCTGCAACTCTGCAACCTGCAACTCTGCAACCTGCAACTCTGCAACCTGCAACTCTGCAACCTGCAACCTGCCCCTCTGCCCCTATTAGAAAGATGACAACATTAAAGTTAGGTTTAATTGGAAATGGGATTAGCAAATCATCGGCGAAGCGTTTGCATACGCTGGCCGGGCATTTGTGCGGCATTGCCGTTGATTATGAGCCGATTGATTTGAAGGATCGTGATGCCAGTTGTTTTGAGACTGTGTTTGCGCAATGTGCCAAAGATGGGTATCATGGCATTAATGTCACCCATCCTTATAAAGAGCGAGCGGCCCGAATGGTTCAGATTAACAACCCGCTCATTCAGCACATGGGCGCGGTCAACACCGTGTTATTTAATGGCGGCAAAAATATTTGTGGGTTTAACACCGACTATTCTGGGTTTGTGCGGGCTTTTCGTCATCAATTTGGCAATCAGCCAGCAGGTGTGACCGCCTTGGTTGGCACGGGTGGGGCAGGGCGAGCCGTTGCGTTTGGCTTGGTTGAATTGGGCAGCCGCGATATTCGCCTGTATGACTTAGATCGCGCCAAAGCTGAGGCGTTGGCACAGGCGTTGCGGCTGGCTGCGCCCGATGTGACGGTGCAAGTGTGTCATGCGCTTGCTGAAGCCTTAGACGGCGCAGATGGCGTATTGAATTGCACCCAAGTGGGCATGTATCAATATCCCGGCACACCGATTCCGGCTGAATTAATTATGGGGCAAACATGGGCGTTTGACGCCATTTATACCCCATTAGAGACCGAATTTTTAGCGGCGGCGCGGGCGCGGGGGTTAGCCATTTTGTCGGGCTACGAATTGTTTTTTTATCAGGGCATTAATGCCTTTGAAATATTTACAGGCGTGCAGCTAGAAGCGCAGAAATTGAGAGATGAATTGGTTGCAGTTGGCTAAGTCGTCATTTTGAAATCTTAACTTGATTTCTAAGGTGATTATAATTGTAACCAATATTGTTAACAATTATGTCGGCGTAAAACATATGCAGCGCCGAAAAATTGGGTAACAAATAGTCGGTTTAGATATTCGCCCGTTTGCATCTAGGTCTGGGGGAGCGATACCCGTCAGACTGAATACGGCGATTATCTGTATATTCGTTAAATGAATGCCAATAAAAATTTATCGTGTTGGCATTATTTATAAACATCAAACAAAACCATACAGGAGAAAGAT
>JAHBAL020000460.1 GCA_018500105.2 Anaerolineae bacterium | reverse complement strand
AGATGTGTATAAGAGACAGGCGTTGAATATGGGCATGGGCAATCAGGAGGATGACACAGGGTTGCCGATTGTAGATATTGAGGCCAGCGGCGATGTCAAGGCCTTTTTCGATCAACTGATCAATGCGGACCAAATTCCATTGGTGGATGTGCCTGCTACGCTGCAAGCCAATCTTCGGCCTTATCAACAGCGTGGCTTGTCGTGGCTGGCCTTTTTGCGGCGCTATCGTTTGGGTGCATGTTTGGCCGACGACATGGGTTTGGGCAAAACCATGCAAATGCTGGCGTTGTTATTGCTCACACGCACGCCCGCGCCAGCAACACCAGTTGCCACCGCCGATACCCCATCTGCCAAAAGCAAAAAGCCGCGCAAAAACACCGGAAGTGTGCCGCCCCCCCTGAGCGCCGCCAGTAAACCGAGCTTGCTCATTTGCCCGATGTCTATTGTGGGCAACTGGCAACGCGAAGCGGCAAAATTTGCGCCCAGCCTCAATGTGATGGTGCATCATGGCCCCGACCGACTTGAGGGCGCTGATTTTGCCGCCAAAGCCCAGCGGCACGATTTGGTGCTCAGCACCTATGCCCTCGCTCAGCGCGACGAAGATACGTTGAAATTAGTGGATTGGGACACGCTGGTGCTGGACGAAGCGCAAAATATTAAGAATATCGAGACCAAGCAAACCCAAGCCATTCGCCGAATCGAGGCCGATTACCGCATTGCCTTGACCGGCACGCCGGTCGAGAACCGCTTGAGCGAGTTGTGGAGCATTATGGATTTCTTGAACCGAGGGTATTTGGGCAAACAAAACGCCTTTGGTAGCAATTTTGCGCAGCCGATCGAAAAATATCGGGACGAAGCCAAGACCAAAACGCTCAAAAAGTTGATTCAGCCGTTTGTGTTGCGGCGGCTCAAAACCGATAAAAGCATCATCGCCGATTTGCCCGACAAGCTAGAGATGAAGGTGATGTGTAATCTTGTGCGCGAACAGGCCACACTTTATGAAGCGGTGGTGAAAGACATGATGCAAAAAATCGAGCAAAGTGAGGGGCCGGATCGGCGTTTTTTGGTGCTGGCAACCTTGATGAAGCTGAAACAGGTGTGCAATCATCCGGCCCATTTTCTAAAAGACGGCAGTGCCATATCTGGGCGTTCGGGCAAATTGGTGCGGCTGGAAGAAATGCTGGATGAAGCGCTGAGTGTGGGCGATAAGTCGTTGGTTTTTACCCAATTTGCCGAGATGGGCGAGTTGTTGCAAACGCATTTGCAGCGGCGCTTTGGGCGCGAGGTGTTCTTTTTGCACGGCGGGGTGGTCAAGTCCAAACGCGATGAAATGGTGCGGCGTTTTCAAACCGAGCCAAAAACGTCTCCCATTTTCCTTTTGTCTATCAAGGCTGGGGGGGTTGGGCTGAATTTGACCGCCGCCAACCACGTTTTTCACTTCGACCGCTGGTGGAATCCGGCGGTGGAAAACCAAGCCACCGACCGCGCTTTTCGTATTGGGCAGCAAAAAAATGTGCAAGTTCACAAATATATCTGCATCGGCACGCTCGAGGAGAAAATTGATCAACTGATTGACCAAAAACGTGAGTTGGCCGAGAATATCGTCAGTGCGGACGAAGGCTGGATCAGCGATTTGAACAATGCCGACTTGCGCGATCTGTTTAATTTGAGCAAAGATGCGGTGGGGGATTAGAGTTGAGAGTTGAGAGTTGAGGGCGGGTAATTGCGACAAAATTTATAGGACTTACGCACACAAGAAATGTTTTACCACAAAGCACACAAAGTTCACGAAGATAAGAAAGGGTTTGTGGTTCAAATCTTTGAGTCCTTCGTGTTCTTCGTGGTAAAAATAAAGCCTCGCGTAAGTTCTAATTTAAATAGTTTGTGCATGATTGCCAACGAGAAGCGATGCTAACGATTGAGGTGTGAAATGTGGGATTATTTTCCAAAAAAAAGAGCCACCATTCGGGTGGAGAATGGCATTAAGTTAAGCAACGAAAAAGGTGAAATTGGCGCGAAGTGGTGGTCAAAGCGTTGGCTTGCGGTATTAGAGTCATTTGGCTTGGGGGAGCGCTTGACACGCGGGCGAAGATACGCTCGCAACGGGCAGGTCATTTCGCTCGATATCGCCGCTGGCAAGGTCTTGGCCTCGGTGCAAGGGTCAATGCGCACTCCGTATCACATCCAAATTGATCTAATGCCGCTCAGCGATAGGCAATGGGATATTGTGATTGAGCATATGGCCCAAAAAGCGGCATTTGCAGCCAAACTCTTGGCTGGTGAAATGCCGCAAGCGATTGAGGAGGCCTTTCAATCGGCCCAAGTGTCGCTTTTTCCGCAAAAGAATAGCGAATTTAAAACAAATTGTTCATGCCCCGACTGGTCAAACCCATGCAAACATGTCGCGGCGGTGTATTATGTGATGGCCGATCAATTTGACCGCGACCCGTTTTTGCTGTTCAAATTGCGCGGACGCAATGCCAGTCAGATTATCGAGGCATTGCGCAAAAAACGCGGCAGCAAAACGACAACGCCAGCCGCGCTGGTTGAACAACCGCTCGACTTAATTGAGCATGTGCCCGCGTTAGAAGACGACCTGGCGGCGTTTTGGGCGCTTGGTCAGCCTCTTGATGGGCTAAATATTCAGCTCAACCCACCGGTTGCCCCCCTATTTATGTTGCGGCGGCTCGGCCCTGCCCCTATGTCGGCGGGTGGGCCAATGCTCGATTCGGCGTTGGCACGCATGTATCGGTTATTGGAATGAGAGGCGATTAATCGCAATTCGGCACGCCCATAAAACAGGGCAGTTGATCAATTACCACGCCAACATACACAGCCGCCAAACCAGCCGCCAGCAACAAGCACGCCCACTGGCTGGGCCGTAAGGCACGCACGCTTTTTGTGGCGTGTAAATGTCGCAAAACGGGCACAGCTAAAAATGCAATCAACAGGGCATGAATCGCCATGAAGCTGAACAACATGAGCGGAAACTCTTCGTTAAATGCCCTGCGATTGATCCATTCAATGACGAAGAATGGCACAACCAAGCCCGCGCCAAGCAAGATCGGCGCGGCAAGCGATTTGGAGAATCGGGAGGTGATTTGATTTTGCGTCATAAGGCTAATATATTTTACAATGCAACCGCAAACATCATCATCGTGACCGGCTGGCCTGCCAAAAACACAGCCCAGCCAGCGCCTGTGGCAAAGCGATAATGACAATGGAGGCGAACAAGACCGACATCGCAGGTAGGCTGCCAGCGATAAAAAAACTGAACACAAACGCCGCCACTCCCGCCAACAGTGCCAGCCCACCCTCACGTGGGCGCAGCCACGCCAGCACCGCCAGCGCCGTTGTAATCAGCGCTTGCGCCAAATGCCCGGCCCCGCTCCAATCGCCGCCAAAAATTTCACCAAAGCCAAACAAGGCATAAACCGCCACTTGCGCCGCCAAAAACAATACCCCAGCACGTTTGAAGTAGCGCACCGCTTTAGAGCCGCTTGGCAAACAAGCGCGGCCTTTTCGCCACACAAGGGCAGCCAAAAGTAGCCCTGAAAATAGGTTGACAACCACTTGAATCATGTTGACCGCCTAAAAAATGCAGGAACGTTCCAATCAAACCAGCACTTTAAAATTGATAATGGTGATTGTGCCATAAATAAAGGCCACGACGCCGAGGGCAATCGCGCCCCACGCCAAAATACGCTTATACGGCATGATGCGCTCGGCATCAATGAGCACGGCGTAGGCCCCCGCCAAGGCGTGAACCAACACGCTGAGCAAAAATAGAATGTCAATCACCTTCCACACCGGGTTCGCCAGCCGAACCATGACGCGGCTAAAATCGAGATGCCCCGGCGGATAATGCACCACGATCATGTGCAGGGTCAAAAACACAACCAGCGCCACCGCTGTGACTCGTTGCAACACAAAAACACGCATGATTTAATGCCCCTCCAAGGCGAACAAAATGATCGGCACACCGCCCACCAAAGTGACGATGACAAACATGACGAACATGGCGTAAAACAGGCTGGTGCGATATTGAGTGACGTTGAACCAATGCACAATGAGCAGCCGGATGCCATCGAAGGCGTGATACACCACCGCCGCCAATAAGGCTACTTCAAAAAAGCGAAAAATCGGCGTTTGCATCATCGCCATGCGGGCATTAAACGCCTCTGGCCCGCCATTGACCGAGCCGATGACCAGCATGTGCATAAACAAATAGATAACCAGCGCCAGCCCAGACACGCGCCGAAAAACAAAACTAATAAATCCGGTCGTTTTATACATGGTCAGCCTCCAAAGTCTTTTGCCGCTCGACCCGCGCCGCCTCAAAATCGCGGCGTTTTTGCGCCAATTTACGCAAGGTTTCGATGGCCTGAGTTGGGTTCAGCCCCTTCGGGCAAACGTCAATACAGTTAAATATGGTATGGCAGCGGAATACGCCATCGTCGCCGCCCACATTTTCGAGCCGCTCGGCGGGCGCACTGTCACGCGGGTCCATCACCCGCAAAAACGACTTGAGCAAGGCGTGCGGGCCGATGTATTTCTTGTTCATGCCCACCACCGAACACGCCGAATAGCACGCGCCGCACATGATGCACGTTTCGGCATTTTTCAGCGCTGCCACTTCTTCGGGCATCACGCGAAATTCGCTGTTTGGCGCTTGGTTTTCATTGTAGCTGGCAGGCGGAATGAGCCAAGGCTTGACGCGCAAATACTGCTCCCAAAAGGCACTGCGATCCACCACCAAATCTTTGATGATGGGTAAATAGGGCAGCGGGCGAATGGTGACGCGGCCTTTGCCATCCAAAAACGCCTTCACCCGCCGATTGCACACCAGCGTGTTTTTGCCGTTGATGTTCATGGCGCAACTGCCGCAAATGGCGTGGCGACACGAACGCCGAAACGTAAGCGAGCCATCCAACTCGTTTTTGATCGTTTCGAGCGCATCGAGCAAGGTGGTGTCATCGGTGATATCGAGCGGGTAATCGGCCAAATAGGGCTTGCGGTCAACATCGGGGTTAAAGCGTTGAATCCGAATCACCGCCTTCATCACTTGACCGGTATTTTGAGCTTGTGACATCTTAATATTTCCTCTCCTCTGGTGGATACCGATCCCAGAAAATGGTTACATCTTTATAATCGAGACGCGGCGGTGCATCGCCTTGTTTGTGGGCCAATGTGTGTTTTAGCCATTGCTTGTCGTCGCGGCGAGCATAATCGGTGCGCGAATGCGCCCCTCGGCTCTCGGTGCGGGCCAATGCGCTTTCGATCACCACCTCGCTAAAGGTCAGCAAGTGCTCAGTTTCGATTGCGCCCAGCAAATCGGTGTTAAATCGGCGGCTCTTGTCCATAATACGGGCACGCTTAAAACGGGTTTGCAAGTCTTTCACCGTCTTTTGCGCCACTTTCAACCGTTCGCCATCCCGAAAAACGCCGACATTCTGCGTCATATTCTCTTTCAACGCCGCCGCCACCGCCGCCACCGATTCAGCCGCCCCCGTGCCCGCATCCATAAAATGAGCAATGCGGGCGCGACTACGCGCCACAGGGTCGCCACTGACAGGCATCAGCTTGGCCCCATTTTTCACAAAAGCCGCGATCGAATAACCGGCGCGTTTGCCAAACAGCGAAGCGTCGAGCAAGCTATTTGTGCCGAGCCGATTGGCCCCATGCACGCTCACACACGCACATTCGCCCGCCGCATACAGGCCAGCAATCGGCGTGCCAGACGCATTGGCAATCACCTCACAATTGGCGTTGGTGGGAATGCCGCCCATGCTGTAATGTGCCGTCGGCTGAATCGGCACTGGCTCTTTAATGACTGTCTCTTATACACATCT
>JAHBAL020000274.1 GCA_018500105.2 Anaerolineae bacterium | reverse complement strand
CCCGTTAAAGCCAGCAAATGCCTTGCCCCACCTTGCTGTAGCGTTATTTGGCTCGCGCATCGGGTAAGGCATTCGCCGTCACCCATTGAGCGATTTACGCTTGGGGGCGATGCCTTGGCGAATGCCTTCCCCCTACAACCTCGTCCATTTTGACCCAGAGATCGGTATAAGATGTCTCGCAAAAGCGCAAAAACGCAAAAACGCAAAAACGCAAAGATTCTTTCCTCTTTGCGTTTTTGCGAGTTATATTGTGAACTTGATTCGGGCAGCGTCTTACTTCTTCTTCTTTTCTTCTTCGATCAACACACGGCGTAGCACTTTGCCCACTTGCGTCTTCGGCAACTCGGTGCGGAACTCGACCTCACGCGGGATTTTATGTGGGGCGAGTGATTGCACGCAGAAGGCTTTGATTTCCTCTACTGTGCAAACTTGGCTGGTCTTTAACACAACGAATGCCTTGAGCGTGTCGTCGCCGCGTTTGGGATGGGGCACGCCCACCACCACTGCCTCTAAGACCTTGGGATGTGTGAACAACACCTCTTCGACGTCACGCGGCAACACCTTTAGCCCGCTGACATTGATCATGTCTTTTTTGCGGTCCACAATGTAAAAATAGCCGTCTTTGTCCATGCGGCAAATGTCGCCAGTGTGCAGCCAGCCCTCGGCGTCAATCGTTTTGGCGGTTTCTTCGGGGCTGTTCCAATAGCCCTTCATCACCTGCGGCCCGCGCACACACATCTCGCCAATACGGGCGGTCATCTCGGTGATTTCTTCGGGCGATTTGCCGCTTAAATCAAGTTCAGGCAAATCTACGCCGGTCTCGACATCAATCAACTTGGCCTCAGTGTCGGGGTAAGGCACGCCCACGCTGCCAGCGCGGCGCTCGCCCCAAACCGGATTGCAATGGGTGACAGGCGAGGCTTCGGTCATGCCGTAGCCCTCGACCAAGCGCCCGCCGGTCAATTCACCGAAGCGCTCTTGCACTTCCATCGGCAATGGAGCCGAGCCGCTGATGCACACCTTGACGCTGCTCAGATCATATTCTGCCAATTTGGGGTGGTTGATGATGCCGTTATACATGGCTGGCACACCCGGGAAAATGGTGCAACGCTCGTTGTCAATGATATTCATCACGTTTTCAATTGGGCGCGGGTTGGGCACAATCACCATTTCGGAGGCAGATTGCACCCCAACCAACATGCACACCGTCATCCCATACACGTGGAAAAACGGGATGGCGCTCATGATTTTGTCGGTCCCGTTACGCATATTGGGCTGCCATGCGCGGGTTTGCAGCACATTTGCCATAATGCAGCGATGCGTCAGCATGGCCCCTTTGGGCAGGCCGGTCGTGCCGCCGGTGTATTGCAATAGCGCCACATCGTCGGCAGACACCTCGACTTTGGGCGGCTTTGAGCCATGCCGCGTGAGCAAATCGCCAAACACAAATACGTTGGGGGTGGGCGGCACAGTGACCCATTCTGGCTCTTTGCGCTGCTTTGAATGCACCAAATGGTTAAAAGGGAAGGGCAGTGTTTCGTGAACATGGGCCACGATGGTGCGCTTTATTTTCGTTTCGGCGATCACCTCTTGCAAACGTGGGTAAAACAAATTGAGAATGACGATGGTGTCGGCCCCGCTGTCATTCACCTGATGTTTAATTTCGCGCCCAGTGTAGGTCGGGTTTGTATTGACAATGATGGCCCCAAGCCGCATGGCCGCGAAGAAAACAATGACGAAATGCGGCGAATTGGGCATCATCAGCGCAATGCGATCACCCTTTCGCACCCCCAAATCGTGCAGCGACGCGGCAAAATTGTCAACCAAGACATTGAGTTGGCGGTAGGTTAATTTGCCGCCTACGGTCAATTGGTCGCCAAGCATATAGCGCAACACAAAATTGGTGGCGATATGTTTTGGGTAATTTTTTGCTGCGGCAATGAGCAGCGAATCAAGCGTGTCGTTCGAATAGGTCAATTGGTATGGCACACCCGACTCGTAGTGCGCTAGCCAGGGTTTGGGGTGATTGGTTGTCATGGTTTTGCTCTCCATCTGAAGAATGCACCAAATTTCGGGAATGCCAAATGGCGCTCACTGGCAACAGCGAGTGCCATCGGTGAAACCGAATTTCTGATACCTTACTTTAACGATTTGTTGCGGCTTAATGAACATAAATACTAACGACGTTAGATTTTATTCTCGATGATTATTATACCTAACATTGTTAGAGGTGTTTATATTTGTTAGTTGTTTCGGCATCATCGTCGGTTGACAAGTTGGTCCGCCAAAAGCCTGAGAGTTTGCTGTGAGTGTCGGCAAAAAGATTGACATTGAGTCGAACTACTTGTATACTGACAAAAGTTGAATGTGTGCAAGTATTGCGTGTGTTTAACTGTTTTTTAAGATGACGACACAAGCCACCGAACTTCAACAATTGGCGCAATTGTTTTTGGAGTTTAGAAACGAATTAATGGAGATGAATATGAAACGCCATCTTCAATTCATTCGTGATTATGAGTTATCCATGCCCCAAAGCGTCACGGTCATGTTTTTGCGCCGCTGCGGCATGTCGTCTATCTCCCAAATCAGCACCGTGCTGAATTTATCCTTGGGCGGGGCCAGCCATTTGGTAGATGATTTGGTTGAGCGCGGGTTTGTCAATCGGGTCGAAGATGCCAAAGATCGCCGCATCAAACATGTGTCGCTGACCGAGAAAGGCGTGCAGTGCTTTGAAGCGATGACAGCGTTGCAGCTACAATCAGTCGCCGAAAATTTGACGCAACTGCCCCCAGACCTTGTGCGTAATATGATCGGCATGTTACAAGAGGCGCTGCCTTATTTGCGCCTAGGGGCGAAACCATAAGCTTAATACCAAAAGATCGAGAGGGAATTTTTAATGCAAAAAATTGTTACACTAAAGAAAATGGGTTTGATGTTGGCGGCGGCGACTTTGTTGGCGGCATGTTCGCGTGGTAATAACACCCCCAGCAATACCAACCAGCGCACCGCAACCGTTGCCAAAGGCTCGATTTCGGCTTCGGTCAACGCCACCGGCAACATTGCCCCCGAAGCAGAGCTAAAACTTAACTTTCAAACCCAAGGCACAGTGGCCGAGGTTAAGGTGAAGCAAGGCGACAAGGTAAAAAAGGGCGCGATTATGGCGACGCTCGAGTTGACTGATTTGCAAATTGCCTTGGCCCAAGCCCAAACCGCTTTGGTGCAGGCCCAAGCGGCGATGGCCTCGGCAGAGGCGGCTGGCGCACAGGCCGATATCGCCATGCTTAACGCGCAGTCGCAGCAAATTATTGCGCAGGCCAACTACAGCCGCACGCTCGACGGTGGGGTGCGACCGGGCGATATTGCCGCCGCTCAAGCCTCAATTAACGCGGCCCAAGCCAGCTATGCTCGCGCAACCGACAAGGGTTTGAAAGATGCCGATATTCGTGCGGCGCAAGCGGCGCTTGATGCGGCCAATGCCAATTATTCTAAGGTGGCGGCTGGCCCACAACGCGAAGATTATGCCGCCGCCGAGGCCAATTTGCGCAATGCCGAAGCCTCATTGCGCCAAGCCCAAGCCAACTATGACCGCGCTTACAAGGCGAACCCTGCCGCCATTGGCGCAAGCCCGACCGGCTTGCAATTAGAGCAAGCCACCAACAATTACAACTCGGCCAAGGCACAATTTGACAAGGTGTCGAAGCCAGCCGACAACGCCCAAGTGCAAGCCGCGCAGCAACAAGTGCAATCGGCGCAATCGAACCTTGATCGGTTGCGCAATAATGCGAACGAAAACGCCAACGCGGCGGCGGCGGTGCAGCAAATGCGCTCGGCCCAAGCCCAGCTCGAAAAGCTGCGCCAGCCGGTGCGCCCGTATGAAGTAGAGCAAGCCAAGGCCCAACGTGAACAAGCCGCCTCGCAATTGAAGCAGGCGCAAGTGCAAAAACAACAATCGGAGATTCAAAAGCAACAAGCCGATACACAACGCCAACAAGCCGAGTTGCAAGTGCGCCAAGCCCAGCGCCGGATTGAACAAGCCGCATTGACCGCCCCAACCGATGGCACGGTGTCGGTGGTGAATGCCAAAGTCGGCGAGGCTTCGACGGTGGCAGGTGCAGCGGTGACTTTGCTCGATGACGCCATTTTGCATATTGATGTGACGGTGGACGAAATTGATATTGCGCGGATTAAACCCGGGCAAGAAGTGCAAATTACGCTGGATGCGTTGTCGGGCACGGCCTTTACGGGCAAAGTAGATCGCATTGCGCCCAATTCGACGCTGGTCAACGGCGTGGTGAGCTATCCCGTGCGTGTGGTGCTGACCGGCAACACGGCCAATTTGAAGCCGGGCATGACCGCCAGCAGCTCCATTTTGCTGGAAAAGCGCGACAATATTTTGCTGGCCCCCAACTGGGCGGTGCGACGTGATCGCAAGACCAACAAGTCGTATCTTACTTTGAAAGAGGGCGATAAATCGAATGAGGTTGAAGTAAATATTGGGTTGCGCAATGACCAATTTACCGAGATTGTGTCGGGTGTAAACGAAGGCCAAGTGGTGGTTGCACCAGCCGCCCCTAGCGCGTTTGGTCAATAAATTTTTATGTTTGGCAAGCTGCTGAAAAGCAAGAATACCGCGTCGGGCAGTGATGACCTCGACCATGATTTCGGGCCGATGACGGCTGTCCAAACGCCCGCCAGCGGCGTATCGTCAAATGGGAATGGGTTGATTCATAAAGTTGGCAAACCCGTGATCGAGACGAACGGCATCATGAAGACCTATAAGATGGGCGATGAGGTGCTGAACGCTTTGGCCGGGGTGGATATCACCATCTATCAGGGCGATTTGGTGGCGATTATGGGGCCGTCTGGCTCTGGCAAGTCAACGCTGATGAACATTCTGGGTTGCTTGGACAAGCCGACGGCGGGCACGTATAAGCTGGACGGGGTGGATGTGGAGAAGATGAATGACGATCAATTGGCGCGGATTCGCAACCAAAAAATCGGGTTCGTCTTTCAGTCGTTCAACCTGTTGCGGCGCACGCCCTCGATTGAAAATGTGGCGCAGCCGTTGATTTATGCCAATGTGAGCGGGCGCGAACGCGCCAAACGCTCACGCGAGGCGCTGGAAATGGTGGGGCTAGGCAAGCGGTTGCATCATCATGCCAATGAGTTGTCGGGCGGGCAGCAACAGCGCGTGGCGATTGCGCGGGCTTTGGTCACCAATCCGGCCATTATTTTGGCCGACGAGCCGACCGGCAACCTCGATTCGAAGACCGGCGCTGAGATTATGTGCTTGTTTCAAACGCTGAATGCGGAACGCGGGATGACGATCATTTTCGTCACCCACGACCCGCGCATTGCCAGCCATTGCCGGCGCGTCATTCGCATTGCCGATGGCCGCATTGTCGGCGACGATCTTACTACCGATTTCTTGGATGCCTGTAAGGGCGATACGTTTAGAGAATAAATGATGAGTGATGAATTATGAATTATGAATTTCTGAGTAATGAGTAACGAGTAACGAGTAATCAGTTAGGCCATACAGAAAAAATAATTCTCCGATTCTTTACCAATTCCGCGTCTCCGCGATCACAGAATTTGGATTGCGGAGACGCGGAATTGGCGGAAAATTGGAGGACGTTTTACAAGACGATTCCGGCATTTATTTTGGCTAAACAGTCTTACTTATTACTCGTTACTCGTTACTTATTACTCATTCATAACTCATAACTCATCATTCTAAAAAGCTATGTTAATTGAATTGTTGAAGCTGGCGATGCGGACGTTGCGGGCCAACGGGGCACGCAGCTTTTTGACCATGATCGGTATTACCATCGGGGTGGCGGCGGTGATCACGTTGCTGGCGGTGGGCACGGGGGTGCAAAAATACATCAACGATCAATTTTCATCGGCGGGCACAAATTTGGTGGCGGTGCAGGCCGGGCGTGCCCAACGCGGGCCGGGCGGTGGTGGTTTTGGCGCACAAGCCGCCATCCCGCTTGATGATTACCGCGCTATTGTGGCCGGGGTAGTAGGTGTAACCGATCATGCCGCCGATTTTAGCCGCGCCGCCACCTTTGTTTATAACGCTAAAAATTCTGAAGTGAATGTGCAGGGCGTGACCGCCAGTTATTTGACTGTGCGTAATATTGCCATGGGCGAGGGGCGGTTTTTTGAAGAAAACGATGAGCAAGCACGGGCGCGAGTGGTGGTGTTGGGTCCAACCGTAGTCAACGACTTGTTCCCCGACGAAGAACCCATTGACAAACTGGTGCGGCTAAATGGCGTGCCGTTTAAAGTGATTGGCGTGTTGGCCCCGCGTGGCAAATCGTTGTTCGGCGATCAAGATGCGACGGCCATGATTCCATTGGCGACAGCGCATGAGCGGGTGTTTGCCACCCAAGCCCGCACACCCAATGGTGATTTGCGGGTTAATACCATTATGTTGCAAACAGTTGATGAAAAAGCTCGCCTTGCGGTAAAGCAAAACATCAGCGATATTTTGCGGGCGCGGCATCGCTTGCCCGATGATGAAGAAAACGATTTTACCGTGTTGACATCGGCAGAATTGATTGATGCTTTTGGCGCAGTGACGGGGGTGCTGACGGCGTTTTTGGGCGCCATTGCCAGTATCTCGCTGTTGGTCGGCGGCATCGGCATTATGAATATTATGTTGGTGAGTGTGACCGAACGCACCCGCGAGATCGGTTTGCGCAAAGCCATTGGCGCACGGTCGCGGCTGGTGTTGATGCAGTTTTTGATCGAAGCCATGTTTTTGTCGTTGCTGGGCGGCATCGTCGGCGTTATTATTGGCGTGGTTGGGGCCAAGGCCATCGAATATTTTGCGTCATTTACCACCGTTGTGCAATTTCAGGCGGTGTTGCTGGCGGTCGGCTTCTCGTTGTTGGTCGGTCTCTTCTTCGGCATTTACCCCGCTCGCCGCGCCAGCCAGCTTAACCCGATTGATGCGTTGAGATATGAGTAGTGAAGTGCTAAGTGCTAAGTGCTAAGT
>JAHBAL020000177.1 GCA_018500105.2 Anaerolineae bacterium | reverse complement strand
GGTAAGCATCAAGTGGGTGACGCTGAGCGAAATTGACACGTGGAGCTTCGTGCTATATCGCGCCGAAGGGCAGCATAGCGGTGACGAGATTCCGGATGACGCGGTGAAGGTGACGGCGAATGCGATCTTGGGCGAAGGTCGCGGTGGTGGTGGCGCAACCTACGAGTTTGCCGACACCGCCGCAACTACTGGCAAGGTCTACACCTACTGGCTGGTCGAGACCGAGACGACGGGTCACACCAACGTCTACGGCCCGGCCAAGTGGGGCAGCAGCGCCAATACCGGCAAGGCGACGAAAGTTTATTTGCCGATGTTACGAAGATGAGTAATGGACAATGGACAATGGACAATGGACAATGATTAATTCATTATTAACCACCAACCATTGACCATTAACTATGAACAACGCGGCCCAGCAGAGATGATGTCTGCTGGGCCGTGTTGTTTTTCGCGGTTGAGGATGGCTGAAACCTCGGAGGTCTTGGCACATTTTGATGGGGGAGCCGAAATTTGTGGCAAGACCTCCGAGGTTTTGTTGCTTGTTTTTGCTCGTCTTTGCTTAATTTATCGGCTGATTAGAGGTGCTTAGATTTATTTTCTTTCGCTATGTTTTAAATTTGAAGATGGATATGTGTGTGGATAAGGTTTGCGCCGAAAGTTGCACGCTTTGAAAATAGTGTGTTGCAACTAGGTTGAGTCTAAGGTTTTTTACCGCAAAGTCTACGCGGTTTTCGGTGCAAGCATGGGTTTGACACGGATAGTCATAGGGTTACCTATGCCTTATATATAGGGCATTCAGAAAGTTCAAGTAAGTGGAGGATTACATGGAACGAATAAGAAGAAAAATAACGTTTAATCAAATCATACGTATGGGGTTGGCGCTGAGCCAACTGATGGCACAGGTGGGCGTGGCGGTAGGAGCCGCGACGCTGGCGACGGTGCAGCCACCGATTGCTGAGGTAGCGCTGGGCAGCGCTAGCAAGGCGCAGGCCGAAACGCAAGGTGGCAACTCAAATAAGATTGCAGCGGCGATCAACGCAGGTGCTGGGGTATTAACCATCACAAAGGTGATCAGCGGCAGCGGCAGTGGGCCGTTTAACATTACGGTGACGGGGCCGAATGGCTACAACAACGCTACGACGGTGGACGTGGGCAGCCCGCGTGTGCTGACCGGCTTGGACACCGGTGTGTATACCGTGACCGAAAGCACCCCCAGCGGCTGGACGACCAGCTACAGCGTGACGACGGGCAGCGGCTACGCCACCGGCAGCAGCGCGGTGGTGACTGTGGCAAATGTGATTACGGCTGCTGCTGTGTCGCCCGGGCTTATCACAGGCACCGTATTCATTGACGTGACCGGTGATGGCCTAAAGAGCACCAATGCTTATGTGACCGAAACTGGGGTGATGAGTGTGACTGTGACGGCCTATAACAAAGATGGGGCTTGCTTGCCTAGCACACAAACAGATGTCAAAGGGGTCTATACCTTTACCAGTCCGTCTTGCCAAGGGCCTTGGCGCTTGGAATTTAGCGATTTGCCGATAGGATACTATCCTTCAAAGCACGGCAGTGTTGGCGCAACGAATAGCACCAGTGTGCAATTTGTCAATAGCGTGCCAGCCCAAGTTAATTTTGGGGTGATGATTCCCAATTATTATTACCCAGCCATGCCCGCCGTTGCAATTCCGGTCATGCACACAGGGGCTTCGGTCAATCAAACATCGGTGGCTAATGACTTTGCCTATGTTTCATTGCCTTATTCGTCTACTGGCGATGCCACAGGCGTAGGCGATATGAATGTGCCAGACTTTACCAAAGACGTTGCTATTTCTGATCTTGGATCGGTGTGGGGGGCTGGCTATCAACGTGCCAGTGGGCGCATTTTTACCGGGGCCGCGTTGAAGCGCTTGGTGGATCTTGGCCCGCTGGTTCGCCCAGCAACGGGCGCCGGGGTGCAGGCCGTGCCTGTAGATGGCATTTATATGCTCAATTACGGCGGCGATATGGGGGGGACATTTGTGGGTGGCTTTCGCGTGAGCGGGGTGACCCCAGCCAGCGGTAATGCCGGTGTGATCAATACGGGGGTGGTCTCGCGTGAAATTCGCAGCAGCGCCATCACCACCGCCAACCCGTATGCGCTTTCGACCACTACTGATGACGCATTTGATAGTGATGCTTTTGATAAGGTTGGCAAAGTTGGGTTTGGCGATGTTGAAGTGAGTGAGGATGGTAATTATTTGTGGGCGGTCAATTTAAACCAACGCTCGCTCATTCGGATTGACATTCGAGATTGGGCGACTTTGCCGACCACCGGCACGATTAATGGCGCAAACTTGGCCCATTACAATATCAATTTTGGCACATTGCCAAGCTGCTCAGGCGAATATCGCCCTTGGGCCTTGCATTTTAGACGTGGCTTTGGCTATCTTGGTGTGGTGTGCGATGCGAACAGCAGTGCCCATGCCAATTTGCGGGCATATGTGTTGCAATTTGACCCCAGCAACCCAGTTGCCTTTACATCCGTTTTGACAGTCAATCTTGACCCAGCTACCTATAAGCGTGAGAGTGCCCAATATGGCACAGGGGCGACTACGTGCGCTTTGGGGACGCAGCAAGGCTGGAACCGTTGGGCGACCTCATGGTCAGACCTAGGTGTGGTTGGTGAAAATGATCCTACGTATGGACGAGAATCTGCTTGCCCACAGCCTATTTTATCGGCCATTGAATTTGATACCAATGGCGATATGATGCTTGGTTTTATGGATCGCACCACCATGCAATTAGACCGTGCCAACTACAGTGCAAGCACTTCAGATGGCACATCGCTTTTTTATAGCGTTGATGGTGGTGGTGATATTGTGCATGTGTGCAGCACCGCGAGCGGCTATGTGGTTGAAGGGTTTAGCGGCTGTGTGATTGATAGCGACACGTTTGGCACTGCTGGCTCGCCGCCAAGCACACGCCCCTTAACCAATGACGGGCCAAATGGCGTGGGTGAATTTTATTATCAAGACCATTCCACCACCTATACAGCGGGTAACGCGAGGCACGTTGAGAATACACTGGGTTCGATTAATACGTTTCCGGGTTCAGGCGAGATTATGGTGTCCACTTATGACACTATTGGCGGCGATTTCAACCAAGGTTTTCATTGGTATCGCACCCGCACCGCCGTTTCTGGCACACAGGGGTCTCGCTCTCGACAATATCAATTGGTGCCAGACAGCGCTCCTGCCAGCAATTTGGGTAGCAAAGGCATGCGCTTAGGCGATATTGAATTATTAGCGCCAGCCGCGCCCATTGAGATTGGCAATCGGGTTTGGGAGGATGTGGATGGCAACGGTGTGCAAGACCCCGGCGAGATGGGTTTGAGTGGTGTGCCAGTGACCTTGACGTGGGCGGGTGGTAGCATTGCTACGGTCACCGGTATTGATGGCAATTACTACTTCACCCGCGAGGCGACCACCGGCGCATACAGCACCACACTCGCACCCAACAAGGCATACACGATTCAGTTTGGTGTGCCATCTGGCTATGACCTAACAACAACAGATGCGGAAGGGGTGACCAGCAACCACGCCATCAGCGATGTGCGCGATAGTGATGCAACCGCGATGGCGGGCATTCCGACCATCAACTATACGACGGGCGACTATGGGCAAAATAATCACGGTCTCGATGTCGGCTTTACCAGGCCAGCGGCGGGTGCGGTGCAAATCACCAACGTGCCGCCGGTGCAGAAATATGACCTCGGCAATCGCGTGTGGATTGACACAAACAACAACGGGATTGTGGATGGCAGCGAGACCGCGCCCAGCGGCACGGTGACCGTGACCTTGCGCGACAGCAGCGGCAACGTCTACACGACGACGACCGACGGCAGCGGCTACTACAAGTTCGAGAATCTCGACGCGGGCAGCTACACCGTGACGCTACCAGCCAGCAACTTCTTGGCGGGCGGCGCGTTGGCGGGCTACGCCAGCAGCACCGGATCAAGCGGCACTTACACCAATACCGACAACAACCGCGATCATGGCATTGACGTGGTTGACCCAAGCGCGGCAGGCGTGACGAGCGCCAAGGTCATTATCGGCAGCAATGACCCCTTGGGTGAAGATGCGGCTGGGCCAGCGACGACCAACGGCGACGCCAGCAACAACCTGACGGTGGACTTCGGCTTCTGGCAACCGGTGTTTGACTTGGCGTTGAAGAAGACGCTGGACACGGCGGGGCCATTTGTCGCCGGTCAGAGTGTGACATTCACGATCGAGATCAGCAACCAAGGCAATGTGACCGGCACGAACATCGTGGTGGTGGATTACATCCCGACGGGCCTGATATTGGCGGACAGCAATTGGACAGCGGCGGGCGGTGTGGCGACGAAGAACGCCGCAATTGCCAGCCTTGCGCCGGGTGCAAGCACCAGCGTGAAGATTGCCTTCACGATTGACAATGGCTTCAGCGGGGCGATCACGAACACGGCAGAGATCAGCGCGGCAGTGGCGAGCGTGAACGGCTACAACGGGCAACCGTTGACCGACAAAGACAGCACGCCTGACAACACTAATAACGATACGGTGAAAGATGACGTGATGAATGAAGACGGCAAGGCCAACCCGGCCAACGACGAAGACGATCACGACATTGCGACCTTGACGGTGAATGCATTGCCGAAGTATGACCTCGGCAACCGCGTGTGGATTGACGCTGACAATGACGGTGTGTTTGACGCGGGCGAGGCTGCGCCGACTGGGCCGGTGACGGTGGTGCTGTATAACCACACGATCGGCACAGCGGTGATGACGACGACGACGGACGCGAGCGGCTACTACACGTTCACCAATTTGGATGCGGGCAGCTACGACGTGTTCATCCCTGCCAGCAACTTTGGGGCGGGCCAGCCATTGGCGAATATGCTGAGTAGCATCGGCGCGAG
>JAHBAL020000369.1 GCA_018500105.2 Anaerolineae bacterium | reverse complement strand
TTACACCTCCCCAAAAGAACGGGGGATCATGAGGGCGGCGGTTGCCCCCCCGCCAGGGGAACGGGCGGTTTGTTGGGTGCTGCTTTGGCGCACCCCCCCCGCCGCAAACACCCCCGGCAGGCTGGTCTCCAAATTCACCCCGGTCACAATAAACCCGGCCTCGTCACGCTGAAGGGTAGCCGGTAGCCAGCCGCTGTTGGGCTGCAACCCAATAAACACAAACACGCCAGCCGGATGTATCGCCTCGCTCAGACCAGTCTTGCGATTTTTAATCGTCATGGCGCTCAGTTTGCCATTGCCCTCAAACGACTGCACCTCGACACCGGTCAACACGTGAATTTTGGGGTGTGTCGCCAAATTGTCAATGACCACTTTGCTGGCGGCCAATGCATCGCCACGCACCAAAATCGTCACTTCGTCAACAAAACGCGCCAAGAATAGGCTCTCTTCGCCGGCGCTGTTGCCGCCGCCCACCACCGCCACTGCTTTGTTTTTGTAGAATGGGCCATCGCAGGTGGCGCAAAAATGAATACCCGCGCCGATAAAATCGGCCTCGCCCGGCACATTCAAGCGCCGATACTTTGAGCCTGTCGCAATCAGCAGCGCCCGTGCGCCATACTCGTTGCCATCGGCGGTTTTCACATAACGGCTTTCTCCCTCGGCACGAATACCCACCACCTCTTGCGCCTTGAGCAACTCAACGCCAAAACGCTCGGCCTGCCGCGACAGGCGGTCGGCAAATTCGGCCCCGCTGATGCCATCGGGGAAACCGGGGAAATTGTCGAGCCGCTCGGTAATGGCGGCTTGCCCGCCCAGCGCGGCTTTTTCGATCACCAGCACATTCAGCCCCTCACGTGCGCTATATAAAGCAGTGGTCAGCCCGGTTGGGCCGCCGCCAATGATAATGAGGTCGTAATAGCTCATCTTGGCTTGGGTTTGCAAACCCAACTTCTTGGCAAGTTCGGCATTGCTCGGCTCGACCAAAATCGAGCCATCATCGAACACGATGGTCGGAATAATACGCTTGCCTTGATTGACGCTCTCGACATACGCCTGATATTCGGGCTGTTGTTCAATATCAATCCACTTGTAATGAATGCGTTGCTCGCCCAAAAATTGCTTGGCGCGGGTGCAGTCGGGACACCATGTGGCCCCATAAACGATTATGTTATTCATATTTTCACCAATGATTTGTCTTAGTCGTGCGCAAGTGCGGGCTTCTTACGCCGTCGCCGCATCACCCGCCTCAGATGGCAACACGCCGCCACAAATCACCCCTGCCACGCTGCCGACCAAACACGCAGCCACAAAGGTCTCGCGCAAAGTGAACAGTAAGCCCATCAGCACATCTGGCAACAGCGACAAGCTCGCCATAAACAGCATGACAAGGCCGGGCACAAAGCTATGAAACGCATTGCCAAATGCCACTGTCACGATGCCAACGCCAGCCATTGCCAGCCATTTCAGCGGGCCAGACAACTGATTTTTTAGCCTGTCAATCGCCGTCATGCCGAGATCAGCCGGCATCCAACTCAGCACCACCGCCAAGAAAATCGTTTGCAGATCATATACTTCGGGGCGATGATTGGCTTGTGCGTCAGTAATGATGCGCACAACCAATGCCCCGCCAATCAACGACCACAAGGCATAGCGAGATCGCCATTTTGGGTCCAAAAATTGCATCATAGGGGGATGAGTGTACCGCACATCAGCCGTGCCATTCCTCGCATCGCCATATGCGAGGTGAAATATACTAGCCAGTATGCTTACACGTCGCGCATTCTTAGCCACCCTCGGCAAAGGCTCACTGGCCAGCATTGCTCCCAATGCCATTGTCCCCAATGCCATTGCCGCCAACGCACCCACGCGCCTTGTTTACGCCAGCCAAAGCGCGGTCGCGCCGCCTTTGCCCAAATTGCGTCTAACTGTTGATTATGTGCTAGACCCCTCGCCAACCGTCAGCAATCACGATGGGCCAGTATTGCCCACCAACACCGTTTTGCCCATCATCGAGCAAGTGACTGGCACGCCCTACGGCGAAAACAACAACGGGGTGTGGTTTCGCACCCCGAACGGGTTTGTGCATTCGGCCTATGTGCAATTGGTAGATGATCGCCCGAACGCCCCACAGCCTGCCGCCGAGGCCCGCGCCAAATTTTGGGCCGAAATCACTGTGCCCTATGTCGGGCTGATGACACAACCCAGCCGCACGGCCCAAGTGCGCTTTTTGGGCTATTACAGCTCAGTCTACCGCGTGGTTGATGCCCTTCAAGTTGGCAACGAATGGTGGTATCGGCTCGATGACGGCTTGCGTGGCGGTGGGTTTGCCCCTGCCTATGCCCTGCGCAAATTTGGCCCCGAAGAATTGGCCCCAATCTCAGCCAATATTAATAGCGCCAACAAACGCCTCTTGGTAGATTTACGCACCCACATCGTCACCGCGTTCGAGAACAACCGCGCCGTGTATCAAGCCAAATGCGCCAGCGGCGAGCGCGTTAGCCACAAATTTACGCCAGCGGGCAACTATCGCGTCATTCAAAAATCACCCACTGGGCACATGATCGGCGCTCAGGGCCGCCTCGATGCGTATAGTTTGCCGGGTGTGCCCTTTCCCACCTATTTCACCAATTCTGGCATCGCTTTTCACGGCGCATATTGGCATTTCGACTGGGGCGCTCGCCGAACGCACGGTTGCATCAACATGAGCAGCGCCGATGCCCGCTGGGTTTGGCGCTGGAGCACCCCGCGCACCAATCCCG
>JAHBAL020000494.1 GCA_018500105.2 Anaerolineae bacterium | reverse complement strand
GTGGGCTCGGAGATGTGTATAAGAGACAGCATCCAGATGCGCAGGCAGCGTTACCCAAATAAAGAACCCGCCTTGTGGCTCGGTCCACGTCACGCCCGGCGGCATAAATTCGCTCAGCGCGTCTTGCATAATCTCGCAGCGGCGTTTGTAGGCAGCGCGTAATTTTGCGATATTGGCATCGAGGCCGCCATTTTTGCAAAATTCCCACGCCACTGCCGTCGAGAATGGCGAGGCCCCGCCCTCTGGCTTGATCGCCTCCATGTGCGCAATGATTTCGGTATTGGCCACCACAAAACCCAAACGCAGCCCCGGCGACAAGATTTTGGAAAACGTGCCGACATAAAAGGTGCGCGATCCGCCCTCAAGCACATAAAGCGGCGGCACTGGCTCGCCCGAAAAACGCAAATCGTAATAGGCGTCATCTTCGAGAATGACAAAATCGTATTCGTGCGCCAACTCGGCAATGCGTTTGCGGCGTTCGAGGGTAGTGGTCACGCCGCTGGGGTTTTGAAAAGTGGGGATGACGTAGAACAATTTGGGGCGCTTGCCCTGCGCCTTGAGGCGCTTCAGGATGTCTTCGAGCGCATCCACCCGCACGCCGTGTTCATCAAGCGGCACGCCTTCGATCTCGACGCCGCTGTTTTTCATCATGCGCACTGTGCCCAAAAAGGTGGGGGCTTCGCTCAGCACCACATCGCCCGGATCAAGTAACAGATCGCAAATATAGGCAATGGCTTGCGATGACCCGGCGGTCAACATCAAATTAGCGCTGGTGGCGATTATTTTCTGGTCACGGGCCAGCTTTGCGATCAATGTTTCGCGCAGGCCTTTATCACCAACCAAGCCAGCGTATTGCAGCGGCCATTCGCCTTGCTGATGCAATGCGGCATCGGTGGCCTTTAGCACCAAATCGTGCGGTAAAAGTTCGGGCGCGGGGAACCCATAAACGAATGACACGGCCTCGTTTCTGGCCCAACTGCGCGACACTTTAACATTGCTGGCTTTGCGGCTGAGATGCGCGGAAATAGCATTTTGGGTAGTCATAACTTTGTATGACCATTATGCCTGTAATTTAGCCTGACAATGTTATATTGCCTCAGGCGCAAAGTAAGTTTTCGCCAATTTCACGATATCCGTCCTGCCTGCGGTAGGACGGATATCGTGAAATTGGCATATAACTTTCTTAATGCGGCGTATTAAGTTCATCTGGGCTAAAGATTTCCTCAATTTTTTTGCCAAACAACTTGGCAATGGCAAACGCCAAGGGCAAACTGGGGTCATATTTGCCGGTTTCGATGGCGTTGACGGTTTGCCGCGACACGTCGAGTTTGTCGGCCAATTGCTGTTGCGACCAGTCACGTTCGGCGCGTAATTCGCGCAGCGTGTTTTTCATGCCATCCTCTGCGTCTCAATTCACGCCCGATATCGCCATGCGGCAATGCCAACGCCAAAGCCCCACAAGACAATCATTAGCGGGGCCACCCAAATTAAGCTGGGGCGCGGCAAGCCAGCATTTTCGAGAAAACCATAGGCCAGTGTTAAAAGCATGGTATCGAGAAAGGCCAAGGCCAGCCCTTCAAGTTGAATACGCTGCTGAAATTCATCGAGCGTGCGCACAAAGCGCAATACCGCCGCCAGCGCCAGAGTAGAAGGCACAAGCGGAATGAGCGCCACCGGCACGCGCCATGCCGCATCGGGGTTGGCCTGAATGATCGGCACAGTAATCAACACCGCTGCGGCATAGGCGAGTAGCGCGGCCCCAAATTCAATCGCATAGCGTCGTTTGGACGGTTTAGTCATGTTTGTCTGTTTTGTAGACAATCAAGTATATCAAGGGGCCGATAGAACCTAGTGTTAGGGTGAGCAGCAGCCAAGGCCAAGGGTTACGCCCAGCGGCTTTGGCATCGCGCCACATCCACACCAAAAACAAGCTGAGCGCAATGACCAGATCAATAAGCACCTGCAAACCAGCGTAATTTTTTAGCTGTGGTTCAAAAATGCCCCAATAGCCATGATCAACCAGTGCGGCACCGGTCAGTGCCAAAAAGGCCACGAGCACGATTATAAGGATGATTCGTTGTTTTGTCATTTTAATTATTTGCAGTTTGACGCTATTTTGCAGTTAAACAAGCATATGTTTTATAAATTGTTATGCTGCCTCAGCCGCCCTCCACAGAGGGCCTACTGCCAGAAGCAGCACAATCACATTGAAAATCGCGTTTGATGCAACCCCTGCGGCTATTGAGCCTATAGAATCGAGAATGCACCATGCAACAAGCCCCGCAAGCACGGCACGTCTGGTTTGTTCTGGGGCAACGTCATAGACCCATTGCCGCAGACAGAAGATCATGATGCCCCAGCCAAACAAGAAGCCGCCTGTTAGCGCAGACAAAAAGCGCATCGTCCCTTCGGTATAAACCTGCTGTCCATCAATAGGCCATGCCAGCAAATCGAGACTCCAGCGTGCCAGCTCATCTGTGCCGCTTCGAGTTGCTAGGGCAAAAATGGGGCCAAATGATCCCACCACAATTGCAGTGATCAACAACCAAAATTTATGGAATTTGATAGATCACATTGAATTCCTCGTCTTTTAAGGTCTATTATTGCAATTATTGCAACCGGCGAATACCCACCCATTGCAAAATAGCGAAACACAAGACGACATCGGTCACGCCCGCCAAAATCCAGTTGCCGGTGGTGTTCAACACCCCTAGCAAAATGACGACGGCAGCGCCAATCACCCACGCCAAATCTGCCGCAACAGCAATTTTGGCTTCGGTCAAATTTGGCTCAGCACGACGCGCATTGAGAAACAGCCACAAGCCATAGGCCATCAAGCCGATTCCCATGACCGTCAAAACGATAGGCGAATTGAGGCCAATGAAGGGGGCAATGGCGCTTGCGCCAAGTAACATAATCGCACCGCAGAGGTCAGAAAACAACGCATTTGCCAGCAAGGTTTTCTTCAATAATTGTGAGGAGGGTTTTGTTAAAGTCATTTTTGTTTATCCTTTATGTAAAATGTAAAGCTAGCTTTACAGATAGGATAAGCCAAAAACGCAAAAATGTCAAGTGGCCTTTACATTAAAATTGTAAAGGCCACTTGACATCTAAGCCGCACGACTCTTGATTCTTGGCTCTTAGTTCTTAATTCTTGGCTCTTGGCTCTTGGTTCTTTGCTCTTACCCCTCACTCACTGCGCTTAAACACCACATATTGCGACTTCCCGCGTCCCAGTTTGTGGTCGAATTGATGCACAAGCCGAAAACCGCGCTGTGCAAAAAACGCCTTGACCGTCTCAGCAGGCAGCACGATGGGATAACGGTCGGGGAAAGTCAGCCAATGCGTAACCTGCGCCAAATCGAACTTTTCGGCGGCGAAGAAATCGAAGGCAATATAGCCACCGGGCGCACACACCCGCACCATCTCGGCAAAATATTCAAACGAGGCGAGCGGCTTGATATACACATACACGCCATGCCCATGTACCAGCCCGCACGAAGCATCGGGCGTATGCTTGAGGCTAACACCATCGGCGGGTTGGCGCTTGACCTGCGGCGCATATTCTTGCGCCAAATAAGCCGCCCAATCCGCCGCCGTCTCGTAAATGTCATATTGTTTGGGCCGCACGCGCTGCAAAATAAATTCGAGGAACATGCCCGTGCCCGGCCCGACCTCAAGCACGCGCTCACAATGCGCCAACGCCCCGGCGGCGGCAAATTCGTCGGCGACGCGCTCAGCAGCGCCAACTTGCTCCCACAACACCTCGACATATTCGCGCACACTTTGCCCGTTGGCTTTGGCTGCGGCAATCGCAGGAGCAGCACCCAAATAATCTGAGCCGGTGCGGGTAATGGTAAAGCCTTGCGTGAGCAGCACTCGCTCAAGTCCGGCGCGGATTTTGCTACGTATCGTCATTCTCGATTAAATTGAATCTTTTCGCGGGCAACTGACGAAAAAACAGTTTTATCTTCGGTTCCGGCATAAGGGCCTTGCTTCACTTCGATCAACTCGGTCGGCTCCAGCGTCTCGAAACCGTGACCACCGCTGATGAGCAAGACCACATCACCCGTGCCCAAAACATAGCTCTCGATATACTGTTGGTCATCAGTATACAAATCCATCCGCAGTTTACCTTTGCGGATAAAAAGCGTCTCGCGGGTAAAGGCGACATCGCGCGGCACAGGGTTATGCACATGCGCGGCGATAATCTTGCCCGCGCCATATTGCATATAGGCCAATTGCTGCGACAACTCATTGGGCGTCAAAAATTGAATGCCGTTAAATTGATGATCTCCGGGGATCAAAATTGCCAGTAGCTGGTCTTGATGTCGTATTTCGTGAACCATCTTTACGATTTTAGATTCTAGATTTTGGATTTTAGATTTTGCAAATGAATCTAAAATTACCTGAGGTATTTAGCCAATTGAAACAGCCGCTCGGAGTCAGTGGGCGGCACGCCGCTCAACGCCAATGCCCACAACTCATTGGTCAACTTGGGTTGGCTCGCCAATGTCCACCATACCCGCGCTTGCGAACGATGAAAAGAGGTCATGAACGCATTGTGCTGCGGATTTTTGAGTGCAAAGCCAAACGGCTGGGCCAATTGATGCGCCACGCCTTTGAACGCCGACTTGGCCGCCCGCTTCATTAGGGTCTGGCGACTAACCGGCACGGCCTGTTGCTCTGAGATGGCGATACAACAGCCCTCACCAGCATAACGCGAATGCCACCAACCTTCGGTGCAGCGCACCGGCGGAATGTGATGATAGACGACGGCCTGCGGCGCATAATCAATGCGATAGCCCGCCTGCCGCACGGCATAGCTAATGCCCGAATCGCCCGTGCCGACATACAGCTTTTCAAATGTGCCGGGCTTGCCCTGCGACTCCACGCCCAGCGTGTCAGGCGGAAAACCACCCACTTGAAAAAACACGGTGCGCCGAATGCTGAGATTTGGCCCCAAACAGGCAGGTGGCTCGTGGGCATCATCGCGCTCATACAAACTAAGCATAATCGGGTCTTGGCGGCGCACCCAATCGGGCGGCATCTGCTCATACACGCCGCGAATCGGCCCCGCCACCATGCCCACCTTTTCATCTTGCTCAAACGCCGTCACAATCGCCCGCAACCATTGCGGCTCAACGGTCACATCATCGTCAATATAAATGAGGTATTTGCCGCGTGCCGCCTCGGCCCCAGTGCGGCGTGCCACCGTAAATGACAAACGCGGCTCGGTGACATATCGCGCCCCATACACTTGGGCGACTTGCGGGGTGGCATCGGTGCAATTGTTATCTACCACCACCACCTCATAGCTATCTTTCGGAAAATCGAGTTTTTGTAAGCTATCGAGCGCCCGCACAAGGCTATCGCAACGGTTATAAGTGGGAATGAGAATAGACGCAATAATTTCAGACATAAATTTTTAGCCGCATAAGTATAGTCGGTATTGCGACATTTTTCCGCCCATGATAAAACCGACTCGGTTGTGGACATGGATGGACATGGATGGACAAGATGGACAGGATAGATAGAAAAAATATCCTGTCTATCCTGTCCATCCATGTTCATACCTGTTCACAAACCAGGTTTAAAATCTTTGCTACGGGTAAAGCGTTTATATTCAAGTTTAGGGCTACCAAAATTAATCAACAGCCCCACCTCAACCCCCGTCGCATTCAAATAATTAATAATCTGCGCCTGATGTTCCGGCAAAATCGCCTTCACCGCCTTCAGTTCGACAATCACCTTATGTTCAACCAACAAATCGGCATAAAAATCACCCACACACTCACCCCGAAAAAGCACCTTAATGGGATACTGCGACGTCACAACCACCCCTTTTTGACGCAACGCCAACAACATCGCCTTTTCATACACCGATTCTAAAAACCCTGCCCCCAACTCATTCACCACCTCAAAAGCACAGCCAATCACAGCCCGCGTGATTTCCTCAAATTTTAATTTGCTCGGTTGATCTTGTCTTTCCATCATTTATTCAACATGGATGAGCAGGATAAACAGGATTTTTTTTGTTTTTATCCTGTTAATCCTGCCCATCCATGTTTTTTACAAAGCCGACCATCCATGTTCCCCATTACCCTGCCGCCGCCAAAAAGCGCCCACTGCCCTGCTCGGCCAAAATTTGCCCCTCTGCAAACACCACCCGCCCGCGTGACACGGTGGCATGAACCTTGCCCGAAAACGTGCGATTGAGATACAGCTTGTCAATCTCACGCGCCTTGCTCACCATCGCATCCAGCGTCATGGTGAACGGTTGGCGCGGGTCATAAATGCATACATCGGCATCGCCACCAACGCGCAAACGGCCTTTTTGCGGCAAATTGAAAATTCGCGCCGGATTGTGGCACACCAAATCAAGCGCCTGTTTGAGCGAAATTCGCCCGTGCTGTGCCTCGGTAAGCAAGGCGGGCAACAACGTTTGCACGCCCGGCGCCCCCGACGGCGAACGCCACATATCGCCCCAACCACGTTCTTTCTCCTCGACCAAAAAGGTCGAATGGTCGGTGGTGACCACCGCCAGCGAGCCATCGGCAATGCCGCCCCACAAGGCGCTTTGGTCATCAGCGGTGCGAATGGGCGGATTGACCTTGCCATACGGCCCCAGCCGCATGTAGTCATCTTGGGTAAAGAAAAGATAATGCGGGCAAGTCTCGGCGGTAATGTCCAGCCCATCGCGTTGAAAACACCGCACCACATCCAACGCATGACGACAAGTAACGGGACCAAGGTGAATGGGCGCCCCGCCTGCCTCGGCAAGCGTGGGAATCCGCGAAATCGCCACCGCCTCGACCACCGGCGGGCGCGATTCCATATGCGCCGCCAAATCGAGCCGCCCTGCCGCCCGTAACGCCCCAATCTTCGATTCGAGCATCGAATCGCTTTCGCAATGCACCGCCAGCCGCCGCCCCGCCGCCTTGGTCAATTGCAGCGCCTCG
>JAHBAL020000537.1 GCA_018500105.2 Anaerolineae bacterium | reverse complement strand
AGATGTGTATAAGAGACAGAACTTTATGAAAATTGGATTTTCCATACGGTGGCTTGTGCTTGTGCTTTGCATATTTTCAACGACAATTCATCCTAGTATCGCAATTCAATCACATTTCCACAACAAAAGCCTGCCGCCTATTCTCATTTCAGCGTTGCATTACTGGGGGCATGAAAGCAATGATGATGAAGCCGTGCAGATTGTGAACACCACAGATGCCGATATCATCCTCGATAGCACGTGGGAATTGATAGATCAAGGAAATCATCGCCTAAAATTTCCCCGCGCAGTATTGCCCGCCCGCCAACATGCGTGGATCGCCAATGATCCAGAGGCTTTTCAACGTCAATTTGGCGACCCACCCGCCTTAAGTTACGAACAAATGAGCGGCGCAAATCTTCTGTTTTCAAACAGCGGCGGCTCAGTTCGGCTTATCAACAATGGCGAAATTGTGGATACGTTGGTCTATGGCAATGGTGCAGCGCAAAGCGACTGGAACGGCCCAGCCGTGCAGCCTTATGTTATTCCGCGTTCGGTGGCGGCGGATGGGCAAATTTTGATGCGCAAATTCCCTTTTATAGACAGCAACACCGCTCAGGATTGGCTGAGCGATCCCATTAACCCGCTGACTGGGCGAAAAATGGCTTTTCCGGGCTGGAAACTTGAGTCATTTGCCCAACCCGCCACAGATCACGCAGCCATTAGCGTCGCCGTTGCGCCCGATGCGAGCTATGAGACGCTCAGAAATTTGCTCAGCAGCGCCACAACCAGCATTGATATCGAAAGTTATTCGTTTGACAACAGCAGCTTAGCCGAAATTTTGCGTAACAAGGCCAGCGCTGGCGTCCGGGTTCGGGTGTTGTTGGATGGCGCACCGAGCGGTGGCATCAGCGATGAAACCCGCTACGCCTGTCAACGCATCAGCACAACAGACGACACAGATAGTGGTTGTTGGTTTATGCGATCAGACAGCGCCAGCAAAACCCACGCCCGCTACAAAGAATTGCACGCCAAATTTGTCATCATTGACGACAAAATGCTGGTGGTCAGTTCAGAAAATTTTGGGCTGAATGGCTACCCCGCTGACGATAAAGCAGACGGCACACAAGGGCATCGCGGCTTGCTCGCATTTACCCAAGCGCCCAACTTGGTGGCCCGCGCTCGCGCCATATTTGAAGCCGATTTTCGCCCCAACCACCGCGACATCACCCGTTGGTGTGCCACATGCAGCCCATATGGCGGCCCCAGCACCCAATTTACCCTCAAACCGCCGCAAAATGGCATTCGCTATAGCGTGCGTTATCCACAGGCGATTCACAGCAGCCGCTCGGTTCCGCTTGAATTAGCGACCTCGCCCGAAAGCAATTTGCGTGACGGCGGTTTGCTTGGCCTATTGGCGCAAGCTGGCGCAGGCGATGAAATTTTGGTGCAGCAACTTGATGAGCCAACTTATTGGGGCGAGGCCACTAGCAACCCCAAAAGCGACCCAAATATGAGAATTGAGGGCGTGATCGGCGCGGCCTCACGCGGGGCAGATGTGCGCGTGCTGCTGGACGGGCATTATGATCGTGCCGGGGTGCGTAGCAACATCAGCACGACGCTGTATCTCAACACAATTGCCCAACAATTTGGCTGGAATATGCGAGCTGGACGAGGCAACCCGACTGGCAATGGCATTCACAACAAGCTTTATATGGTGCGCATAGGGTTGCGCAAATTTGTGCAACTTGGATCATGGAATGGCAGCGAGGTGAGCGCCAAACGCAATCGCGAGATGACGATTTTGATCGAATCTGAAGAAATTTATGATTATTTGCGCGATATGTTTATGGGCGATTTTTGGCAATCGCAAGCTATTTTCTTGCCACTGGCCCTCAATAATGTGGCCCCGCCCAACATTGCCCAACATTTGCTCATCAGCGAAGTCATGATTGATCCGGTTGGTCTCGATGCTGGGCGTGAATGGATCGAGGTTTACAACCCGACTGAGCAGGCCATTGACATTAGCAATTACAAAATTGGCGATGCTGAAAGCGCAGGCCGCATCAGCAACGATGGCATGTTTGTCTTTCCGGCTGGCAGTGTCATCGGCCCCAACAGCGTGATGGTAGTTGCGCAAAGTGCCTTGGCCTATTTTGAAGATCATGGGCAAAAGCCAACTTTTGAACTGGGAAATTATGATCCCGATGTGCCAGACCTTTTGCCATACACGCCTTGGAGCACCGGCAGTATCAGCCTGAGCAACACCGGCGACCAAGTGCTTTTGCTCAACGCAAATGACGGCATTGTGGATGTTGTGCAATGGTTATCCACAGCCGTAGCGGGAACGATACCATTTAGTGCCACGCTGAATAGCGGGCATAGCCTACAACGATGGCCGTATCAACTTGATACAGATAATTGTGATGCCGATTTTCGTCCACAGGCCATCCCCAGCCCGGGCAAAGTGCCGTAAATCTAAGTGTTATCTTATCCACAGCCTACACATCACTTATCAACAGCTTGTGGGTAACTAAGGCTATAAAACGCCGATTTTCCCCCATTTATCCACAGACTATCCACAATCTGGGTAAAATGCCGAAAATCTATGCGTTATCTTATCCACAATCCACAATTCACTTATCAACAGCTTGTGGATAACTGAGGATAAATGGCATAAAACGCAGATTTATCCCCAATTGTGATATTTAGTTATCCACATGTGATATACATGTGGATAACTGGGATTTATATCCCAACCGCCATATATACGGCTTGTTAGTCTATATAACAGCATATAGACGGTTCATGTTTACTTATCCACATTTCCACAGCCCCTACTATTATTTCGATATAAATAAAAGAATGTGGATAAGCGCGTTTTGCGCTTTAAACTTTGGGCCATGACTTAGGATTCAAGCGTTTTGTGGTTTTGGGCGTTTTTGTTTTTTTGGGGAATGCGCTAAAAAGACAAACCATGCTTTACTTTGTTATCTAGCATTTGGCCTTCGGGTATACTGATTTTTTGCGCCATTTTGTAAGTTTTGTAAATGTGATAAATGCAAGTGGTGGCAACTATTTTCATGACAGCAATAACACCTCCCTCGACCATGTGGGAACGATACCCTCAGTATGGTCAACTTATGTTTAAGCGGGCCATTGGCGATAGCCCGGAAATGGAATCGGCAAAATCGGCAGCCAAGGTGATTAAGCCGCATATTCGCCCTAACGACCGCATTCTCGATGTTGGCTGTGGCGTAGGACATTATTTGCGCAGTTTACAGCGCGAGCTGAATGTTCCTTTTCACTACACAGGCGCAGATGCGACGGCATCATACATTGCTTTGGCCCAACAAGCATGGGCTGGCACGCCCAATGTGACGTTTAAACAAGCCAATATTTTTGATTTGCCATTTGGCGATGGCGAATTTGATGTGGTGATGTGCAACAATGTCTTGTTGCATTTGCCATCGGTTCAGACCCCGCTTGAACAATTGGCGCGTGTGGCCAAGCGCGTGCTGTTGGTGCGCACCCTCATCGGTGATCGCTCCTTCCGTATTCAAGATGTGCAAAGCCATGAGCGTTGTCCCGATTTATTTCAAGGCGGGGCCAATGAGCTTGAGTTTCGCGCAGATGGCGAACCGGTATCGGCGATTTGGTATAACATTTACAGCCAAAATTACATCCGACAGGTCTTAATGCGCCGCCAAAATGTCGAATCGGTCGAGATATGGGAAGATGCGGATTTTGACGCCAGCAAAATCAACGCCGAAGTCGGGCGTGACAAAGCCCAACATGGCGTCACCCAAGCCAGCGGGCGCATTCAAACCAATGGCTATATGCTCATGCCTTGGAGTTATGCATTGGCGCAGATAAAGCGTTAGAAATGGGGGATTGGGGATGATGTTCCGAATCTCCAATCCCTAATCCCTAATCATCAACCCACCCTCGACCACCTGCGAACGATCAGCATGGCTAATGGGCAGGCGCTGACCAGTGCTGGCGTGATAGAGGCCGACGATGAAATGGGCGCGATGAAGGTCGAGGTCGGTCGGTAATTCGAGGCTGTGCCAGTCTAAATACACCACATTTTGCGCCCACAAGGCCAAAGGCGGGTCGGGTGGCGCGTCGCTTTGGGCCACCCGTTTGCCGTCGGCATCGAAGGCATGAACAAACACCTTGTAGTCGTTTGGCATGGCCTTACCGCTCCACAATAGCCCAATATTGACGCGATTGCCGCCATAGGCCGAACGCGGCTCGACAAACGTGTCATGCAGGCGAATGCTGTCGCCAAATTGAGCAACCATGTCGAGTTTGTCAATCCGCCAACGGTCGGCAAAATCGTGCCGCGCAAAGAGCAACAGGCTGTGACTGCCAAAAATATCGCTTTTGCCGCGCATGACGGGTTGGTAGCGGCTGGTAAAGGCCGCATCTTTCAGCAAACTATTGGCGATGAAAACATCGAGCGACATGACAAATTCAGGCTGCTCGTGTTGCACCAATTGACGTGGCACGGCGTTGTTGGTCAGTAGCTCGTCTTTGGGGATGGGGTAATGGCGGGCCGCCACTGGCGACACCAAGCCAATGCTGTCGAGGATGGGGCCATCGTAAGCATAGCCAAACGCCCCGATTTCGGGCGCAGCGACCCGCGCATTGCCCACTTGCATTTGGCTGAGCGTTTCGGCCACGATGCCGTAATCGCGCTCGCGTTGGGCGTCATAGGATGGTTTGAGTTGCAGGGCGCTGAGCGGCAATTGTGGCCAAGCCACCCGTTGCAGGTTGTAGCGGTTTAGGTGTGGCTGAATGAGGTAACCTGTTGCCGCTAAGGTTGCGCTGCTGACGATAAGCCATAATCCGCCCTGTATAAGTTGGCGTATTCGGCGGTGACGGGTGAGCATGGCTAAGCGCAGCGGCAAATATCCCATCCGCAAGAGGCCACCCGCGCCCGCCACCACCACCGGAAAAGCCAGCGCCGACAAGGTTGCCAAATGCCACCAATTGGGCACAGGGTTTGAGAGCGACACCCCAACGGCGAAAATGAGTGTGAATGCAGCCAGAATGCCGGGCCGCCAGTTGCGCCACATCAGCAAAGCCGCACCCGTTAGCCACAGCCCGAGCGTGGGCAGTCCGGCCAGCCATGCGTCAGGTTTGTTTTTTGCTTCAAACGTCAGCCAAGGCACAAGGTTGCGCTGGGTTTGCAGCACCATCCAATAGGTTTCGTCGCCCGCCAACTCGTAGACGCGCCCGCCTAGTTTTGTGGCGGCGCTTTGTGGCAAGGGGCTGCCGTAGGCGTAGGTGGTGATGGCGAGCCAGCCCGCGATGATCGTGAGTGCGGGCAACAAGGTATCGAAGGCGGACAGTAGCTGGTTGCGGCGCGAGCCATTGCCCGAAAAAAGCACGACCAGCCCAACAAGGGCGATGAGGGCAATGGCTTCGGGGCGGGTAAGGGCCGCTAAGACTGCGGTGATGCCGGCCCAAGCGAGGCGTTGTCGGGCCACCAACAGCGTCGTCAGCCAAATGAGCATGACGTAAAGTGAGGTTTCCATACCCGCGCTGGCGTAATCTACCAGCGCGGGCAGCACGGCTAAACTGGCGGCGCTGCACAACCCCAATACCCACGAGCGGCTGAGGTGGGCAAAGGTGAGTGCGATGGCGATGACACTAATGGCGTCGTAAAGCGCATTTACCCCCACGACGATGTGGGTAAGAGAAAGCGCCGATGGGAGCAAGCGTCGTAGCCCAGCCAGAACGATGGCATGTAATGGCGCAGTTGTGCCCAATACCCATTCGCCCGGATTAAAAACCAACCCTGCGCCGTTGGCGAGGTTGCTGGCATAGCGCAAGGTGATGTAGGCATCATCTACGATTTTGTTGGGCTGGGCCAGCCGTGTGACGAAGGTGATGAGAATGAGGCTAGACAGCACGAAAACCACACTAAAACCGTGTGCTGATCGGTAAAAACGTGCATTCATGCGAAATGGATATTACCATAGGCCGACGATAAAGTCGTTTTTGGGCATTTTGGGCTTTAATCAAAATCGGCCCCAAAAAATATCTACGAAGGTATACTTAAGCGTGATGAATAAAAATAGAAAAAGTATTTCAACTATGTTTGTTGCGGCACTCACCGCCGCAAGCACCGCTTTGGGCGGTGCGACGTTGCCCAGCGTTTTGGCTGCGCCTGTCGCCGTTGCGACGCCTTTCCCCTTTGCCGAATGGATTAATGCGCCGTCATCGGGGGCGTGGACACCGGGGGCCGATAATGTATTTTCCGTGTTAGGCACAGCCAACATTCAGGCCAGTGTGACTTCGCAGACGGCGCTCAATGCCAGCACTGCCTATTATGCGATTTATGACCCCAGCACGCGCGAATATGAGGCTTTTTCGGCCACTGCCAGCTTGAGCAATAACAATAAGACGGCAAGCTTGACCGCAGAAGGCGTGACATTTCGTGGCAATGGGCAGACCATTCAGTTTTTTATTAACCCACAAGGCAGTGTGTTGCCGCTCGTTAGCCCGGCGTATGGGGTGCGTAACTCGAATGCGCCAGTTGCCACAGCGACCCCAGTGGCGACTTCGGTTGCCCCGACTGCCACCCCAGCCGGACCCCAACCCACCGCAACGCCAGCCGTTGCTGGCGGGCCGGGCAAAGTCGTTTTGCCATTTTTGCTAAACCCAGTTCCGCTTACCATCACCTCGTTTGAGCCAAACAATACGGCGTGTGAAGCCAAACAAGTGGAATTTGACAAGGAATATCGTTCGTTTGCCGATGATGATGACGATTGGTATTATTTCGATTTGCCCAGCGACGGCCTTGTGCAGGTGTTTTTCAAAAATTACCCAGTGCGGCCCGCCACCGAAGGCGAATTTCAAATTTATCGCTCGCAAAGCTCAGATTGCAATGGCGCAAAACTTGAGGTGCATGGCCGATTTAGTGACAACGATTATCCGGTCATCAACATGGGTTTGGCCGAGCAACCGATGGGGCGCTATTACTTGCGCGTAACCACGCGCAAAGACAAGAACAGCACCGAGCCATATTTCTTTAAATTGGTGCGTGCGCCAATCAACGAATGGTCGCCTTGGATTCAGGCTTGTCCGCAATTCCGCCATTGTGATGCGCCGAAGTTCGATGGAACCATCCCGATTTATTGGTTCGGCATGGCTGGCGCAACCAAGATCGTCATTAACGGGTCGGGCGAGGCCGTTGGCGGCTGCCCTGCCGGCAAGCCATTCGAGCGCACCCCAGATGCCAGCGAGTTGGGCGTCGAGAAGATCAGCGGCTTGACGTCTGGCTACTACAAAGTTCGCATGACGGTAACCGCGCCCAATCGCCCGACATGGAGCAACGAAATTCCGGTTAAGGTCGGGTGTAACTTCCTCAACATGAACGTGGCGATAGATCGCCGCTAGATGGCATAAAAAAAAGGCGATTGACTTGTAAGTCAATCGCCTTTTTTTATGCGCTTAATACCAATCGCTTAATCAAGTTGGAATAAATTAAGTTGCATAAATTGCCACGTCACCCCGAAGCGCAGCGAGGGGTCTTTGCGGTAAATCAGCACGATGATTAAGTTTACGCAAAGATTCCTCCTCGTTCCTCGTCGGAATGACGCGCAAAATATACAAAATTAAATTCCATCTTGAGCATGCGGTTGGTATAATATAGCAATGCCATAAATTAGGACTTACGCGAAAGTTTGATTTTCACCACAAAGCGCACAAAGAACTCAAAGATTTGAATTGGTAAACCTTTCTTTTCTTTGTGACCTTTGTGTTCTTTGTGACGAAATATTTTTAACGCGCGTAAGTCCTAAAATGTCAAATTTTCAGCATTGCCAAGACAGTCTTTAGGTGAATCCGCGCAACTGGCAAAAGCGAGCGTAAATCTACCCATTCGTTGGCTTCGCACGTGTTGCCGCCCCAAGGCCCACAAGTGATGGTGGGTACGTCGCCATGAACGGCGATATGGTTAACATCGGCAACGCTGCGGGCGATGGTTAGGCTGACTTCACGACCCAACTCAGCCTCGTGAATGTGTTTGACCGTTTGGGTGAAATTGCTATCTGGCGGCACAACGAACGCCCCCGGCGCAGGGGTTGGCCGATCATCCCATGTTAAGCGATAACTACCCTCAATGTGGGCGCGGGCAATTTGGCTGTGCAGATGCGTTAGCGCATCATCAAGCGTTTCGCCGGGCAGCAAATGCCGATCCACAATAATTTTGGCTTCTTCGGGCACTAAAATCATTGTGCCGCCCGAATGCACCCCCGTGACCCCTAGCCCGCTGCTCAACTTGAATAGCGGATCATGGCGCAAACCGAGCGCGGCTTTGTTGGCCAGCACCGAAATAATACGGGCGGCATCGTGGGCGCTGTTGATGGCTTGGGTGTCGTCGAAAGCGACGTGGGCGCTGCGTCCGGTCAGGTGAATGGTGATGACATGCCGACCCCGTGCCCCAATGCGCAAGCTGCCATAAGGGGTTGGCTCTGGAACCAGCGCACCGATACAGTTTTTTAGCGCCCCGCTGTGAATGAGTGCATGTGCGCCACGTGACCAATTTTCTTCATCAGTGGTGCAGGCCACCAAAACGCGCCCACGCAATTTGGTTTGGCTTTGCACCAAGGCTTGCGCCGCCGCCAAAACACACGCGCCACCGGCTTTCATATCGTGCACACCTAGCCCAAACATGCGGTCACCATCAATATGCGGCACAAAGGGGTCGCTTTGCCAGCCATTAAACACATCGAACGTGTCGAGGTGAAAATTTAAGCAGAAAGTTGGGCCGTCGGCGAGGCCATCCACCCAACCGATGATGGTATCGCCCGATTCGGCGACGGGCAGGCGTTGCACATCGCGCAGCCCAATTGTGTTGAGGTAGCCATAAACCCAATCTGCAATGGCGTGTTCGTGATTGGTGATCGAACGAATCCGCACCATTTGGTCGAGCAAGGCCACAAGGTCGCTAGATTTCAGCAAGTTTTCGGGGGTAGTCATAAATCGTTAGGTGCTGGCCCACAACATGCCACGCCGCACAATTTCGCGGGCTTCGGGCACATCAAAATCGGTCACCACATGACCAAGTGAGCAATAGAATACGCGGCCTTGGCCCCAGCGACGCTTCCAAACCACCGGCATCACGGTACCTGCAATCCATTCATTCACACTGCCGTCAAAGGTCGTCGTGGCTAGCACTTGGTTCGATGGGTCGCAGTGCATGTAATATTGCTCGGAGTGCATGTGAAAGTCGCTCAGCCCTGATGTGATCGGATCAGCGTGATCAACAATATTGACGGTGTAATCAATGATGTTGCCGGGATGCGCCACCCATTGCCCACCCACCATAAATTGGTATTCGACATTTTGGCGAAAAGAGTCACCCATTGTGCCGTGCCAGCCAGCCACGCCCACCCCGCTCTTGATTGCCGCCAACAAACCGGCCTCTTGCGCTTTGCTAATCGTGCTCATGGTCCAAGCCGGCACAATGAGATTGAAGGTGCGCAACCGGTCAACATCGAGATAGCTGTCGAGGGTGTCTGAAATTTCGACTGCGTAGCCAGCCTCGCGCAATAATCCTGCAAACAGGTCTGTGCTTTGTTTGGGCGTGTGGCCTTCCCAGCCGCCCCAGCACATGAGGGCACGTTTTGATTGATTTGTCATACCCCTCATTTTAGGGCTTGCCTAACGATAAATCAAAATCATCAATATGCCGACGATGATGCGATACCACGCAAACGGCTTAAAATCGTTGCGGGCGACGTAACCCAGCAAAAATTTGATCACCAATAGCGCCACAACGAATGACACTACCAGCCCAACGCCGAATACGGGCACATCGCCGCTGTGTAGCTCATCTAAACTTTTGAGCAATTCGTAAATTGAGGCCGCGCCGAGGGTGGGAATGGCGAGCAAGAACGAGAAGCGCGTTGCCGTCACCCGATTTAGCCCGGCCACCAAGCCGCCGATGATGGTCCACGCGGCGCGTGACATGCCCGGCACCAGCGCCATAATTTGCGCCAAACCGATCAGCCCAGCTTGTTGCCATGTCATACGATATTCGCCTGCCTCACGTTGGCTGTGCATCGGCGTTGTTTGGCTACGCTTTGCGCTCCACACTTCCACCAGCCACATTGCGATGCCGCCGATCACCAACGAAATGCCTACCGTGAGTGGGCTGAATAAATACGCCTTAATTTGTTTGCGAAAAAACAGCCCCACAATCGCGGCTGGAATAAAAGCAATGATTAAATTAATGACCAAGCGAATGGCGGCTGGATCGCGGCGCAACACGCGCTGTAGCAACGCGATCAGGTCGCGGGCAAAATAAAGAATGACCGCAAAAATGGCCCCAAGCTGAATAAAAATTTCAAACGTGCTGGCGATGCGTTCTGGAAAACCAAGCCAATCGCCCGCCAAAATCAGGTGACCTGTTGACGAGACCGGCAAAAATTCAGTCAACCCTTCGACGATGCCCATTAGGGCGGCTTTGAGAATGAGAAAAATATCCACGATAAATTACAAGCGTGCATTATCACCGCAAAATGTTTACAGCTTTGGTCGCACTTCCACATTTTATTAAAGCAATTCCCCTCAGGGTAGAATTAATTCATTGTGAACATGCCGCCATCATTTCAACATCGCCGTTTCATTGGCTTAACCGCTATTTCCGCCATTGCGCTGACCGCACTGATGGCGATTTTTATGCCCGAAAATCAGCCGCAACCGGTTGCTGCTGCGCCATTGCCTAAAAATGAGCTAAACGCCGCGCCAAGCATTCGTGCCTCAGACATTTTGACCGACAGTTACGAGGGCGCTTCTGGCAACGACACCAAAGAAACCGCCACCGCCATTACTTCGGCTGGTTGTAATGTCGGCGGCACAAGTATTGCCGGGTTAGATTTGCACAAAGCAAGCAATGATATTGACTTTTATAAATTTCAAGGCGATGGGCAGTTTTACAAAGTGACTGTTTCACCGGCTGATTCAAACCCACTGAAATTTAGTGTGCAGGTGATCACCTCGACGACGGCTTTTGACGCCGCCGATAACTCAAACCAAACCAGTGTGGTGTTGCAATTTCAAACGGCCAATAATGTTACTTATTTCATTCGTGTTGCGCCGCTTAACGCTAATGATGTGGCGAATAAGACCTATTCGCTGAATTTGTGTAACTCGACGACGGCGCAAACCGGGCCGACCCCGACCCCGATCCCGGTGTTTGGGCAACCCGGCGGCGCGCCCGATGGCCTTGAGGGTAATGATACGCCCAGTGAAGCCAATAACAAAAGCTATATTGCGGTTGGACAAACGATTCAGAGCCTAAATTTTTACCCGCGTGCGCCCAAAAATACATCTGCCATTTTGGGCGACGGCGATGTTGACTGGATTTTCTTCTATGCCAAGAGCGGGCATACGTATCGCATTACGACCAAAGTAACGGCTGGGATTGACACCCAAATCATCATTTTTAACTTTGCCGACAATTTCCCTTCCGATATTAATACCAATTCATATTCGATTGAGGGAATTTTGGGCGAAAACGATGATTATGAGCAGCTTAATCGAGGCTCGCAATTTACGTTTACGGCTGATCGTGATGGCAAATATTGGGTGAAGGTTTGGAACCGCGACCCATCACCCAAGACACAATCGGGCATGACTTACGAAATTTCACTGGTTGAAGTTTTGCCAGCGACATCCACCCCAGCCCCAACCC
>JAHBAL020000157.1 GCA_018500105.2 Anaerolineae bacterium | reverse complement strand
GCAGCAGCGCTTGCACCTGCACCTGCGATCTTCAAAAATTTTCTTCGATTAATTGACTTCATTTTTTTTCCTTTTCCTCCTAAGGTGATGTTACTTTGTCGGTTGCCTATACCAACTTCGTTATATCATTACATGATATACAACAGAAAGTGTATCATTTATACCATACCTTTATAGATCATATTTTAAACGTCTAGTCAAGGCTGGTCAAAAGTCAGCACTTCACTTAACTCGTCATCTCCGCGAAAGCGGAGATCCATAACGAGGCGGGTCAAAATGCGGCAAACCAGTCAAACTACACCCGTGTGGCTATAGATTCCCGCGTTCGCGGGAATGACGAGGCGACTTTTGAACAGCCTTAAACATCAAGCTGATATCTTATCAATATCACACAAGAATCTGCACTCACTACAATGCGGCCTCAATGGCCCGAATGGCGGCGAGTTCACGCGGCAAATGCACTTCTGGCGGAATGTCGGCAGGATCGGCCCACGCGGTGTGGATCCATTCACCGCTGACAAAGCCATCGTAATTCATCCCACGCAGCAATTGCAGCGTCCGTTTGTGGTCATATGCGCCTTGCCCAATCGGCAAAAACACCAACTTATCCGCGTCGAGCGTGCCATCGTGAAAATGCACATGTTTAATGAAGGGCTTGAGCGCTCCAAATGCCTCATCCACACTCACCTTCGCCACCCGTGTGGTGTGCTGATAATCCCAGTTGCATTGCAAATTGGGGTGGCTGACACGCCATAAAATTTCAGCCACATGATGCGGGTCACACCATGCGTCATGCGTTTCTAGCACCAGGGTCACGCCTTGCTTACCCGCTACCTCTGCCAGCCGCCCCAAATTGTCAATCACCGAGGCCATTGCCTGCGCACGGGTGATGGTGTCGGGGAACATGCCGCCAAACACACGCACCAACGGCGCACCCAGATCTCGCGCAATGTGAATGGCGGTTGTCACCTCTTCTTCGGCCAATTTGGCAGTGGCGGCGTCAGAGGTGCGGGCGCCGGTGCTGATGCAGCAAATGGCAATGCCGCTGGCCTCGGCTTTTTGCCGCGCCGCCAAGCGATCTTGGGCCGAGGTGTTGCCATCAATATTAAATTTGTGGCCCCAGCCCACCCGCAATTCAACGCCTGCGTAGCCATACTCACCGGCGCGGGTGAGCATTTCGTCCAGCGTCCAAGCTGGGCACGACGAACTCATAAATGCGTATTTCATTTTAAAAAGTGAAAAGTGGAAAGTAGAAAGTAGAAAGTGAAAAGTCGTTTAGTTATACCAACCTCACAATCAAAGTAGATTTTAATTGCCTATATTTTGCGGGTCATTCCGACGAGGAACGAGGAGGAATCTTTGCGGGAATTTAATCATCGTGCTGATTTTCCGCACAGACCCCTCGCTGCGCTTCGGGGTGACGTGGCAATTTATTCAACTTGATTTATTCCAGCTTGATTAAGTGATTGGTATTATTGCTATCCACACGGCAACTGTCGCCGCTTTCGGCGCTGGCATACATGGCATCAAACATGCTTTGAATGACGAGCGATTGCTCAAGCGACGTGGTGGGCGGGCGTTGATCACGAATGGCCGCGCCAAAATCGCTGACCGGCATGCCGTGCTGTTGCGTCCAATCTTCGTCGCCTTCCCACAACAATTCGGTCACTGTGCCTTTGTCGCTGGGGTGATCGAACCATAGCTGTTTGCCCTTTTTCTCCTTCATCCACAACCGCAGCGTGCCTTTATCGCCAATGATTTGCCAAATTTCTTCGCTGGCGCTGCTGGTAAATTCGCCGCGTTCATAGCTAAACACCACCGGCTTGCCATTTTGCTGGTCAATACAATCTACAAAGGCCACAATATGCGTTTCGGCATCGCTGCTGGGGTGGGCATAAGTGGCATAAGCCTCGATATTGGTGAACGTGCGGGCCATCACCCGTTGCGGCTGCAAACGCCAGCCCAGCACGCCAAACATATAGTCACAGTCGTATTGCCCCCAATTCATCAAAATGCCGCCGCCATTTAGGTCTTTGCGCAAGCGCCAAATGGGCGGCGGGTTAAAGGGCGGCGTGGGCGGCGCTGCCAGCACGGCCCGCACCCGCGCCACGCGCAAATTGCCCAATGCGCCAGTCGCTACAAAATCTTTGACCACCTTAGCCGACGGCAAACCGTGATAACGACACGAGCAACACGCCCCGATGCGGTTTGGAATGGGCGAGGCATCGCGGGCAGCAATGAGCGCCCGCACTTCAGCCGCATTCATCGCCACCGGTTTTTCGGTCAGCACATGTTTGCCTTTGGCAAACGCACGCACGCCGATGGCGGTGCGCAAATTGGCGGGCAAAGCGATGACGACGCCGTCAATCTCCTCATTTGCCAGCAATGCGTCGGCGTCAGTGTAACGATGCGGAATGTTAAATTGTTGGGCGGTGCTTTCGACCAATTGCGACTGCACATCGCACACTGCCGTAATCGCCACATGCGGCATGGTCGCGGCCATCTTGAGGTGCATTTGACCAATCACCCCCAGCCCGATTAGCCCTAATTTGATTTGTTGTGCCATGAATTTGATTTACCTTAGATACTGTCCTATTAAACGCAAAATTTGCAACCTGTCAATCAAATTTTGCAAATTTGCAAAAATTTGCATAACTATGCTAATATATGAATATGCCCCCGACCAAAGAAAGTAGCACGGCCCAGCGCCAAGCCAAAATCAACCAGCGCGAAATTGCCCACAAGGCCAATGTGTCCATCAGCACGGTTTCGCGGGTGCTAAATAATGTGGCGGGGATATCTGACGAGGTGCGTAACCATGTGCTCGATACGGCGCGGCAATTGGGCATCACCATGCAAGCGCCGGCCATTACCATTTTGCGGCGGGTGATGGTGATCGCGCATTTGACGCGGGTGCAAATTAACGCCACCGCCTTCTATGGCCCCGTGCTCGATGGGATTGTGGCAGAATGTGGGCGGCATGGCATCGAGGTGAGCTATTTGCCGATAGACAGCGGCGCTCATGCCGAAGCCTATGCCTTGCAACAATTTCACGCCAGCCCCTTCGATGGGGTCATTTTTGTCGGCTACGACGCCCTAAACGTCATTCGGCACATCATGTCGGCAGGCACGCCGGTTATGCTTGCCAACACCGAGCTAAATGACATTTGGGCCGACTGTATCGTCAGCGATAACGAATTTGCCCCGCGCACCCTCATCCGGCGCTTGGTCGAATTGGGGCATCGGCGCATTTTACGCATCTCCTATCACGGGCGGGCCACCCTGCGCCGCCGCAATCGCTCGTTTAGCGAAGCTCTGACCGAAGCTGGCATCACTGGCAGCGCCGCGCCCGTCATCGAAATTCCGCATCATGACGCGCAACTGACCTATAACAAATTTAAACAGTTTCTAACGAATTTGCCCGAACCGATACCATTCACCGCGTGCGTTTGCGCCACCGATCCGATGGCGATCAGCGCCATGCAAGCGCTGCAAGAGCATGGCCTGCGCATCCCCGAAGATGTGTCGGTGACGGGCGTAAACGACGAGCCGATGGCGGCCTTGCTCTCGCCCTCGCTCAGCACCATTCGGGTGGATGGCGGCGCAATGGGGCGACTGGCGGTGCGGCGTTTGATCGAACGTGCCGCCTTGCCCAGCCTCTTGCCCATTCAAATGACGCTGGCTTGCCCGTTTATCGAGCGGGCCTCGATTGGGCCAGCGCCCCAACCAGCGCCTCAGACCGCCGCCACGCGATAAACCCGCCCATCGCGCAGCGTTAGCACAAATGTGCCGTCGGCCTCCCATTGCGCCGCCGCAATGGCGTCCACCCATTGCCACAAGCCGGTGGCATTAAATTGCCCAATATGAACGGCGCACACAAACTCATGCCCTTGTTGCACCTGCTTCTGTCTCTTATACACATCT
>JAHBAL020000211.1 GCA_018500105.2 Anaerolineae bacterium | reverse complement strand
GGTGGGGAACCTGCTCCTCCCCCGCTTGCGGGGGAGGCTGGGAGGGGGGCAGTGCGTCGTTAATTGGTGCCCCACAAAATGGTTTCGTTAAAAAACTTAACCCCTGCGCCCCACATGTCCTTGCCCAATTCAATCGTGGCAGGCACAAGCCCGCCCGCCCGCACATGGGTGCGAAGCGACAACTGGGTTTGTGGCTTTGGGGGCGCAACTTGGGTGTTGATTGGTTTTTGCGGGTTTGAAATGGGTTGCTTCATGTTTATGAGATGACCAAGACTGAGATCAGCCTCGGTCATCGGTGCTATCCGTTTGTGCCCGGTTGTTTTTTGCCGCCACAAGTGGCGCAGCCCGCCTTCAGGTTGGTTTTAACCACCAATTGGGTTTGTGGCGCTTTGACGAGGTTGATTGGGGTTTTCACGGTATTAACGACATATGGTCTTGCCGGTCTTTGGATTGGTATGACACTTTTGAGGGTGTGCTCCAGCCTTGAGGTTGGTTTTAACGACCAATTGGATTTGAACGACTTTGTTAGTTGGTTGATTGGTTGGTTTATTCATGATTTTTTAAATTCTTCCTTTTGAAAACAGCCATTGACCCCATTGGTCATGGCCAAATTCACAATAAAAATTGGGAAAGCAGGTTGCAAGGTGGGGATGAATTTACTTTGCAGGTAGTGGGGGGCTACCGATTGCAACCGACTTTATTCGATATTGAGTTTAAAGAGAACACTTGGATTCCACGTAGACCATAAGGTAACTTTTGTTATTCTATCATTTGAAGACTTAAAAATTGTCTTGTTTTTAGACCGTAACCTTAAAAATCATGATTTGTATCACTGTTTCTATCATGTTATTTGGTGATGAACCCCAGATTGCGCTCTGGATAGTTGCGCAATAAGTGTTTTTTTTTGAAATTAAAATGCAATTAATATGTAATCAAAAAGACATTGTTTGGCTTTATCGGGCTGTTTATGTGGGGAGAGATCGCAAAATGACTTTAGTTAATCGCATTTTAAAAGATATCTATGTTATTTCTATGCAATTTGTGAGTTTTTTGTGATATAAATACTGGCGTTTTAAGGTTGTCAGCTTCCAGAAATTTTATTGTTTCATTGGGTTATATCCGTAAGGTGTGCTTGTTTATGTTTTCCATGCGCTTATTGATCCTGTTTAGCTATTGTTTTGCGCTTTCTGCTTCTTCGGTTATACGTGCCAGCGATGTTGTGCCCCCGCCACAATCAGCAGGCCTAATGATGTCGGAGGCAGCACCACAAGCGCGGTTGCGCCGCAATCAGACGCTCGATGTGACCATTGCCTCAGTGTATGTTCGAGATGCCAACACTCATGAGGCGATCAGCAGCGCAAAATCGGGCGACGATTTTGAATTTGTGATTTGTGTCAATAACAGCAGTGGCGAAGAAGAGAGTATCAGCCTATCGTGGGTGGCGACTGCACCCAATGGCAGCGAATATGGCCCGTTTACGCGCAAGCGCCAAGATAAAACCATCGGCGATGACGAGACCTGTTATGACAATGGGCGGCTCGAATTTCCCTATAACAGTCAGAGCGGCAGCTATTCATTTTTAGGCATCTTGCACGCCACCTCGGTCATGACCGGCAGCAGCCTGCTTACGACGGTTGATGTGACCGCCATTAACACCCAACCTGCGCCTACCCCTGTGCCTGCCTCAGAAATTGAGGTGCAGACGGTCTCATTGGCCCGTGACCGTGCTGGCGAAGGTCAGGTGACTGAAATTCAAGTCGGTAGCCCGTTTTACCCTGTCATCCATTGGGAAAATAAGGCGAATACACCCTTAACCGTGACATGGTATGTCAATGTTTACTATAACGATCTTGTCATTATGCACCAACATGGCACAAAAGAGGCCGAACCGGGCCAAAATGATTGGGGAATGGCGCTATTGGGCCAAGCCGATTGGCTGATGCCGAGCGATGCCCCGCTTGGCGCTTATACGCTCAAGGGTGCAATTTGCGGTGGCTCGGCAATCAAAAATGCTTTTTCAAATTGTAAAGAACTCGCTACACCATTTTCGGTGGTCGAGATGGTGTCCACCAATCCGCCGCCACCGGCGCGAGGTGGCGGTGGGAAAGTGAAACGGTTATTCTTGCCAGTGATTCAACTTAATTTGTTTGCGCCAGTAGACGAGGGTAGTCTTAACGTCCCACAAATGCCAAAATCGTATTGGGATGTTGGTCGGTGACCAACAAAAAGCCACGTTGATCGAGCATGGCGATGCCCTCCCAGTTGCGTGCTTGCCCATCGTCGGCCAGTTTTAGCACAATCGGGGCACGATCGGTCAAGACAACGCCACTGGGCGTGAGTTGTAACTCGAGCAAACGCTCAACCGCTTGGCTTTTGGCGTGGGTTGGCCCCAGCCCATATTTGCTGGCAATCGGGTCTTTGGCTGGCTGCAATTTGGCGGCATCGCCCGGAAACATATAATTAATCACCCAAAATTTGCCGTTGACATCCATCGGCGTGGCATCGGTCACGCGGTATTCAAGATTGGGGAAGGGCAGATTGGGCTGTGGCTTGATCTCATCAGTGATCTCAAACACGTGGGCCTTGGGTTTGGGGTTGACATTGCTGCCATTGGCTTCATATAAGGTAAGGAGGCGATCGCTGCCAGCCACGATGGTTTCATCGCTGCTATTGCTTAGTTCGGCCTGTGGCTCAATTCGCAATTTGTTGCCATTTAGGCGAATGCGGCTGAGATTGGGTGCAACCGTGCCTTCGACCAAATACCCCATCATTTTGCTCGACACCAACGAGGGCTTAGACTCGACGGTCAAAAATACGCGCTCGCCGACAAAGGCGATGGCCTCAAACCCTTCGAAGCCAGCGATGCTGGTTGAGAGACCGGCATCTGAAAATGGGATGGCTTTTGGCACAAGCGGGTTGCTATTCTGCCCGGCTAAATAAGCATTGATGTCGCTTTTGGCGATGGCAAATAGGCTGTCGTTGAAGCGGCTGGGGTATTGCGGCAGCAAAATGAGTTGATCGCCATACCACGCCATCCCCGATATTTCGGCATTGGCCTTGTTGAGCGGGGCGGCGAGGGCAATAGTGCGAACTGATTGCTCGGTTGCTGGCGCAGGCGTTAGGCGGCTAGGCGTGGCAGTGGGTAATCTTGGCATTGCCGCGCACGCAATCAGGGTTAGGCTGTATAGGCCCCATATAAATGGATAAAGATAACTTTTTTTTGAAATCATAGGATAAACGAGTTCTCCGCATTTTTCGCACTTCCGTGTTTGGATGTAAAACCGAAAGTTGTGCTATGATCATTTTATGCTTGACGCAATTATTTCATTTATTGCCGAACTCATTGTGGACATATTCAGAGGTGAATGGCATCATAGCGATGAGACTGAAAAGGGCGACAAGCTATGGGGGTGTGCAAAGCTAATCTTTTTCGCCGTTTTTATCGGCGTCGTTGTTTTTATCTTTGCCAAATGGGTGTTTTAGTATGACGAAAAAGCAAGACAGCCGCTACAAAATTGCAGCGACTGTCTTGCGTTTCCCCTATCCCACCCTCACGAATTTATAACGGTCCAACAATTGGTAGTAACAATGCAAAGTGCATGATAAGTTGTAAGTTATGCAGGGCATGCAATGTGAAATTTTGTTTTGCCCAAACACCTTTTAATCGGGTGCCCTCCGGACCGGACTGAGCTTGCGCCCAGATTTATGTTCGCTACCGCCATAGATTCGCTACCAACAACGCTTTATTTTACGCCACCAAATCGTTTGCCCAATTGGTAGCCTGAATCTGAATATCTAACTTGCGGCGTTGTTGCGCAAGTTGATCCATTTGTGCTTGTAGCGCAGCCACATCTACTGTTTTTACACTTTTGATCTCGCTCAGTGAATAACGAGATGGCGTTTCGGCTGCCTCTTGCACAATTTGGCTCAGGGTGCGCCAGCGCATTGCCAACACATCACGTTGTGCCAAAGCTTCAGTCATGCTGCGGCCATCTGGCAGGCGCACCTGTAAATTGCTCTTGTTGATTTTCACAATCAGCGTTTCCAATTCATCCAAGGTCACGTTAATTTGCTCAATCAGCACCATCGGGTTTTGTGTTGGTTCATCGCCCTCTTGCACACGGGTGTTCTCTTTGGCGCGGGTTTGCAATTGCTCGACACGCTGCTGCAAATCGGCGCGAATAATGAGTGCTTCTGCTAATTTCATTACGATGCTCTATTTATATTAGGTGAATTTTAAAATTTCGCCAATTTAAAGGCGATCTTGTGTATTAATAACGGTCATATTTTATGACGCAAACACCAAAAGTCAAGCATTTGAGATGTTATTTTGTAAATTGTCAAGTTTGTCAATTCCGGGTTGGTGCGGGCAACGGCTCGGCGCTGGTGTCGCTATGCCGTAGCACTCGTTTTTGCGTGCGTTCGATGAGCATAATCAGCCCGCAATGCGGATCGGGGCAAGTGATGCGAGCATCCGTGCCTGTCTCTTATACACATCTGACGCTGCCGACG
>JAHBAL020000086.1 GCA_018500105.2 Anaerolineae bacterium | reverse complement strand
AGATGTGTATAAGAGACAGCCCGAATCACGTACGGCATAGTAACCCACCACAAACAACCCACCCACAATAATGAATGAACCCATCATTGCCAAGCCCGGGTCGGTGGTAAGCCGCGAGGCGGCAATGGCAAGGCCAATCACGGCCCCGCCGATTAGCCCCACGCGCAACGCTGCGCGACTGTTAGTGCTAGGTGGTTGTGTTGTCTGGGGGGTATTTTTCATAAGGGAGCCTTGAGCTTCAAGCCCTGAGCCGTGAGCCATGAGCCATGAGCTTTAGCTTGGATGTTATTGGGGCTTGATTGTAACTAAAAAGATTAGTAGAGGTATAAAGCCGTTGATAGCTACGACGATTCGATGCAGTTCGGCAATTCGTTTGCGTTTACAACCAAAGCTCACGGCTCATCGCTCACGGCTCATCGCTATCGCTCAAACAAATCATCCACTGCATCGGCGAGTTGCTTGAGGGTGGCGACCTCATGCACGGCATCGCACAGCGGCGCGTAGGCGGGCATGTCGCTGTCGCCCGTGCCCCACAAATAGGGCGGTTCTGGCGTCATCCAAATGATGCGCCGCGCCCGCAATTTAAGCTGCTGAATCAGATCAAGACGCGGGTCGTTATAATTATTGCGCCCGTCGCCGACAAAAATCAAGGTCGTGCGCCGATCTACCGCGTCAGCATGGTCGCGGCAAAACGTTTGCAAACAATGCCCAAGATCAGTGCTGTAGTGACCGGGCGGCAAAATTTTCAGCACAATCGGCACAGCTTGTTCGGGGCGATGCTCGGTAAAAATCATACTCACATCTTCGATCTCGCCGATAAAAGCAAAGGACCGCGCCTTACTCACCTGATCTTGCATCTCATACATCAACAATAACATAAACTCGGCGACCGGTCGCATCGAAGTCGAGATATCCACAATGACGGTGAGCTTGGGTTTGAGCACACGCCGCTTATGTTTTAGCTCAATCGGCACACCGCCATAACGTTGATTAAACCGCAACGTGTTACGCACGTCAATCTTCAGCCGATTGGCTTTGCGCATTCGCAATGCCACCCGCGAGCGCAACCGCGCCACCAAACGCCGCACATGGGCGCGTAACTCGTCCTTCTCGGCATCGCTCAGCGACGACAAAGGCCGATCCATCAAGTCGTCAAGCCGATCGCGTTTTTGATATTCTTCAGGGCGGCGATTCATACTTTGTCCCACAAAGCGCCGCACTTGCTCGCGCATGGCCTCGGCGTTGCCCTGCACGGTCTCGCGCACCTCTTGCCGCCCCTCGGCATCCATGCCCTGCTCCTTAAGTTGCTTGAGCAATGCCTCTAGCGCAGCCTTCACTTGTTCGGGGGTCAATTGCATTTGGCGCAACATGCGCTCGGTCAACCATTGCTGAATTTGCTCACTGCCGCGCATCGGGCGCGAGATGCCGGCTTGTTTGGCGTTACGCTCAAGCTGCTCCTTGCTCAGCGGCTCGCCTTGGGCCAGCATTTCCATCAATTCACGAATTTGTTGTCGCAGTTCTTGAATCGCGTCCATCAATTGCTGCATTTGTTCATCGCTCAAGCCTTGCGGCTGCATGAGTGGCGGGTCACCGCCGCCAAAGTAATCAGGAAACAAACGCTCAAAGGTCTCGACATCATTCTTGTCTTTGACCAAGGTACTGCGAATCGCGGTCTTGAACATCGTGCGGTCAAGAATGCCGACCTCTTGGATGGCGCGTATCGAATCGGCAGACTCAGCCAACGACACCCGCGCCCCATTCGCCCGCAACGCGCTAATAAATTCGACCATTCGTTTATCCATAAATTTCCTTTGGGAGTAGTCAGTAGCCAGTAATCAGTAGTCAGTAGCCAGTAGCCAGTAGCCAGTAGCCAGTAGTCAGATCGAACTTAGCACTTGCCACTTGCAACTTGCAACCTGCCACTTGCAACTTGCACTTTCCACTTTCCACTTTCCACTTTCCACTTGCCACTTGCCACTTTATCTTAGCACACAACTTATAATCACGGCATCGCACACATACGTTCATTCATTCCCCCCAGCCTGCTGGTGCTTGTGACAGCGCTGGCGGTATTGCTGTATTTTGACACACCTGCGCTCGATATTGCCCGATTTGGTGTATATGAACTGATCTTATTGTCATTCGGCATTGGGCTATACCGCGCCCTAGGCGGGCGGGCAATGGCTGAGCGCCCGCGCTTGTGGCAAATCGGCAGCGGCTGGGCGCTTGGCTATGTGGCTGAAATTTTGCTCTACAACGCATTTTGTTGGATACAGCTTTATGCGGGCACTGCATTAGCGTGGGCGGTTGTGTTACTGCTCGTCGGCGGGGTGGCGCTGGCAAACATACGCCTTGCTCGCCACAGGCCAAAATCCCCCGCACCAGACGCGCCAGACCGCCGCGCTGTGTGGGGGCTGGCCGTGCTGATGGCGTTGGCGCTGATTTATGGCGGCATGATCGCCTTTGCCGAAGTGCCGCTGCCCGGCGGGCGCAATTTGGCCGGAGCCTATTTTGTAGACATCCCATGGCAGTTGAGCATGGCCGCCGAAGCCAAATACCACTGGCCGACCGGCGACCCCAATGTAGTGGGCGAAGGCTACAACTACTATTGGTTCTTCTATCACCACCTCGCCACCGCCAGCCACCTATCGGGCGTGCCGCTCATATCGCTCTATTTTCGGCTATGGTTTGTGCCACTGCTCATCTTACTCGCCCTGCAAATATATGTACTTGGCAAAGCCATCGGCGGCAACCGCGCCATTGGGCTGCTGACGGTGGCTCTGGTGTTCTTCGTCGGCGAATTAGACCCCTTCCCCCAGCCATTGTCGGTGTTTATGTTCGAAAACGCCTTCATTTATTTCATGTACGCCAGCCCCACCCTTGGCTTTAGTTTGCTGATGTTTGTGCCGCTGCTGCTCGAAATGTGGCTTTTTGTGCGGCCCAATGCCGCCACCCACCTGCCGCGCTTGGGCGCTCTCACCATCATCACCTTGCTGCTGATTGGCTGCGCTGGGGTCAAAGTAACGACCTTATCGGTGGCGCTGGGCGGGCTAATGTTGTTATTCGCAGGCATCATTTTCATGCGCCTGTTGCGCCATCTTACCGGCTGGACAGCCCTGCCCACCCAGTTTGTGCTGTCGCCCATGCGACTAGGGGCGCTATTGCTGCCCGCGTTGGCCGTGCAAATTGGGGCCTATGCCTTCACCTTCAGCGGCACGTCCGGCGGCCTCAGCATCAGCCCATTCCGCAGCGTGCTACAAATGTATTTCGTGTATGCTTTTTTGTGGCAACCCGTCATGCAGCGCCTGCCCACCTTACCCGATGCGCTCAAATTGGCCTATGCGGGCGCGTTGGTCGTGCCCGGATTGATCGGGCATATGGTCTTGGTCACGGTGGGCGTTGGCGCATTGGTGGCGCATTGGCTGCGCCGTCCCATTCGCCTTGACAGCGACCCATATTTGGCGCACAAGTTTTGGCTATTGGCATTCTTCGCCACTGGCCTCATCATTTTTTTGCTGGTGAATGGGGTGAACTACGGGCAAAAATATTTCTTGTTTGCCGCCTACGTGCCGGGCTGCGTCGCGGCGGCGTGGGGCTTAATGGCGCTATGGCGCTGGCTACAACGTGCGAAATGGGGGGTGCGCTTGGCCGCAGGCTTGCCCTTGCTCGCCCTCACACTGGTCGCCTTGCTCGACATCCCGCTCGACAATTTGACCAAATGGCGACAATTGCCCAATGCCCAACCCGTCGCCATCGCTTTTTACCGCCACATGACGCCCGATATTTACGCCGGAATGCGCTGGCTGCGTGACAATACGCCCACCAACGCCGTTGTGGCGCTCAGCACCACCGAGGCCGCGAATGTTGACCCAGTTTATTTCTTTGCGGCGGGGTTCACCGAAAGGCGCATGTTTTTGGGCGGCTTCGGCAACTCGAACCAAGCCCATCATCTTGGCTTCGACAAAGTGGCAAAAGGCGAAGTTCATCCCTTCCCGACTCGTCTGACACTCAACCAACAGGTTTTCCTTCGCGCCGATGCCCAAGCATTACAACGCATGGCGCAAGATTACGGTGTCACCTATCTCATGGTTGTGCGTGGGCACGGCGGTGCATCCGCCGACCTCAGCGCCATCGCCCGCCCTGTGTTTGTCAATGCCGAGATTGAGATTTTTGCGCTGCGCTAATTCAATATCCTTCAAATGCCCGCCGATATGATCCCGCACAAGTTCGAGGTGCTCGGCGGGGGTTAACTCGCGTGATTTTTTGCGATAAGGAAAGACTCGATCGGCAGGCAAGGCCAAGATGCTGACACGAATAGCAGCTTGCGCTTGCCTCAGCCGCTCGACAATTTGCGCAACATCCATGCCGCGTGATTGTTCGGCGCTGGCACGGTTGAGGTCGGCAAGGCTGCCCTTCAGAAAATTCGGCGCCTTGCCCTCAAGCAAGGCGCTCGTATTTCTGGCAAGATTCTCGTGCCAAAAGGTGATATGCCCCAAGATGTCCTTGAGCGACCATTCGCCGATTCGCAGTTGGTCGGGGTCTTCAACGGCTTGCACGGCCTGAATGCTGTCTCTTATACACATCTCCGAGCCCACGAGA
>JAHBAL020000255.1 GCA_018500105.2 Anaerolineae bacterium | reverse complement strand
AGATGTGTATAAGAGACAGGTGCAATTGGCCGATCTCTATGAATTTTACAATTGCGTTGTTGAATTCACGGTCTAAGCAATTTGATGGCGTTAGCAATGATGTGAATGCTGCCGAACAATTCATCATTCAACACGCTTCGCCTTGCTTTAATGTCTCGCATAACAGCCAGCCGACAGTGTTACCTCAAGGTTACGCGCCACCCAATGCCCAGCTACGCCGCCGAGGTCTTAATGCCCTCATCTATGATGCTGAACGCGCTGTGAAACGCGAAGACGCCCAACGTTGGGCGCAAGTTTGACAAAATAGACAAGTTGTTATGAAAAATACGCCTGTATCTGATCTACAAATTCGCCATGCGATCTATTTTTTCTTTGCCGATGAGTGCCGAGCGCCGCTGGCAAATGAAATTGCCGAGTATTTTTGAGGCGTTGGGGTTAAATTCGCCGTTTTGGCGTTTTTAGATTAGGGCTGATGTGAAAATGAAACCAATAGAAATAAAAGTTGTTGGGCATACCCCAAAAACACCGGCAGAAATTTGCCAAGAATTTTTGAATACGGATCGCTGGTCAGAATTTAAAGGCTATTGGGTTTTACCGGGCATAAAAAATGCGCAATTTGATGTAAAAACCCAAAACCTTGTCGGATCGAGGATAAAGGTGCAAAACACGGACGGGTCATCGCACGTGGAGGAAATTGTTGAATGGGATGTCAATCATCACTTCACCCTCAAATTTCATTCGTTTAGTGCGCCGGTAAAAAACTTCGCCACACATTTTGTTGAAAAATGGGCGTTTCGTCAAACGCCTGCGGGCGCAGACACCGTAAGAACCATGACGATGTATCCGAAAAACGTGCTTGGCTGGCTGATCTTGTTGCCGATCTCGTGGTTGATGAAAAGGGCGTTTGAGGAGAATTTGCGCCAGACGCAGGGTTCGTAAGTTGGCGCGGTGCGGATTTAGTGTCGTGACAAAACCCAAAGTCGGGTGGTGACAGGGGGATGAATCGCATGATGCTGGACATGGATACTATGAGGACTCGGTTATTGTTTTCTCGAAAGGCATATGCCGCATCTCATTTTTGGTGCGCCAACCGATCACCCGCATGGTGTTTGATGGACTGAGCAAACACAACAGTGTGTCGTTGGTGGGCGACTCACAAACCGGCAAATCGTTGTTGTTGTGGCATGTGGCGCAACAGGCGCAAAGCACCCTCGGTCCCGACCACGAGGCCGTGTATTTGGACATGCAACTGATGCGCAAATTGCGCGGGCGCAAGGTAGTGTTGTGTTTGGACGAGATGGAGAAGATGACATGGCGCGGGTTTAGCCACGATTTGCGCTCGGAGTTGCGCGGGATAGCCGAGCATACCTCGCCGCTGGATGGGTCTCGTATATAATTTTTAATGCTGGAGTAAAAAAGTGAAGATTATAAATATAAAATTGCATCATGTTATGAGTGCTGTCGGGATGATAGTGCTGGGGGCATGGCTAACGATAGCCGCACCCCCAAACAGCCATGCGTTATACCAGGCGGATGGCGCGCAAGCAGCCCTCGCTGCGAGCAAAATCTATTTGCCAATGGCAAAAAAAACAATTGTAGAACCGCTCAAAACGACACAAAGTCCAGTCATAAAGCTGGGCAGCACAGGTGGGTTTGGGGATGCCGTAGAATTTGGTGACAATCATGCATATGTTGGTCAAGGGCATGAATTGGTGGTGTTTGATCTTACAAAGGCTCAGCCTGTCGAGGTGGGGCATGTAGTGTTGCCGGGGATAGCGCTGCAAATCGAGCTAAATGACACCTATGCCTATGTTATCACCCTCAGCAGTGAATTAGCCATTGTAGATGTGCGCAACCCGCTCCAACCCACTGTGATTGGACAATGGTTGAAAGATCAACCGAAAGTGAAATTTGAATCGGTGCTGGTGCGCAATGGTCGTGCTTATGTCAGTACATCCCAAACCTTGTTTGTGCTTGATGTAGCAGATCCAGCCCAAATTCGCATGTTAGGGCGCTACGATTTGCCAGATGGTCCCCAGTTCATCAAAGTTACGCCGCACCCAACCGATGGCCGTTTTGTGTTCATGAAAACAAAAATAAATCACAAAGATTCATATGTATTATATGATCTGCGTGACCCACAGCAGATTCGGGCGCTCGATTTTAGCCTGCCTGAGCATGTGCGTGACGGCAATAAGTTTTATTTTTGGGACTGTTGCTATAACTCACAACCATATGACTTCAGTTTGGTCATGTATGACATGAGTCAGGCAACTGATCCGAAAAAGTTTATCTTGCAGCCTTCAGAGAAATTATTAGATGGACTAAGCCCGAACTTCGTGTGGAATGGGTATTTGATTGGACATCAATCTAGCTCAAAACAGATGCAGATATTTCGGATTAGCAATTCGGGAAATAACCCAGGACAATCGGGGATTACGGCGATCAATCGCTTTACATTACCGAATTGTGCGTATGAGTTGCATCAGGCAAATCAATATTTGCTGGCATTATGCCCCCAAAAAGGCGCAAATGAACCCACCATAACAGTGTTTGATATGAGCAATTTGCCTGAAGTCAAACAAGTGGGTCAGAGTAAGTTGCCCATGAAGATTGACAGGGTGAGTCTGAAGCAACAACGAGTTATATTTTCCAATAGCAGTTTATTGGCAACGCTGCCCGTCACCGATCTTAATACTAATTTTAATCTCTCCACGGTCAGCATAAGAAACCCTTTGCGTGAGTTAGGTGGAGGTGAGTTGATTTCGCTTGGCGACCAATTTGCCTTGCCCGGTGTCACAACGACGCTGATTTCATCTGTGTCGCCTTTTACTGCAACTTACCTGTATAGCGCCACGCAAGCATCGTATGAACAACCCTATGTTTATGCTAACATTTCGCCTACCCTAAGTGTGACCGTTAAGGTTTCAACCACAAACTTAGGGAGCAACATTACGTTATGGCCTGTTGGTAGCAATATTACGCAGCCGATTGGGAGTATCCCCAAAGTTTACGCGAGTGGCATCTCGGTGCTGGTGAATGCCGATTGGTTGTTAGTCAAATATTATGCCTCTGACGCTGACAAAACAATGCAAATGTATATCGAATTCTGGCATTTGGCAAATCCACAAGATCCCAAACTAGGCGCGATCTACAGTACGGCCAATTGGTTGAAAAGATGTTGTGATATAGACTACACTTTGTATGGCACTTTCGAAGATTCGTTTCTGATCAAACCCAATGTATTGCTCATCCTCAAGACAGGCCAATACGAATTTTTAGATATCAGCAACCCAAAGGAGGTTCGTATACTCAGCCAACACCCAATTCGTGATGAACAGCTTATCACACATGATCAGGCCAAGTATCCAACAACGGCTATGATTCAGCAAAATAATCAGCAATTAATCTTTAGCCTGAACCACCGGCATATTGACATTTTTGATATCAGCGCTGAGAGACCAAAACACCTGAGCATGTTTGATCTTGGGCGCGATATATTTATAAATTGGGGTAAAAACACACATACGACTATCCTAGCCAAGTTTAGTGTGCATCAGCAACGGCTGTACACCTTTTATCGAGGAGGCGAAGTCAGAGTTTGGGATATCAGTAAACCAAGCCAACCCGAACAATTGGCAATCTGGGAGTTCTCAGTTGACAGATTTTTGCTGCACCCAGCCCAAGCGAAAGCCTACTTTACTTCTGGCGAGACGATTGGATGGCTTGATATTGCCGACCCAGCCCTGCCTATCCTTCTTAAGACATGGAAACCCGAATGGCCTTCCAGAAGGGTTAGTTTTGACATAGCTTCAATGGCATTGATTTCTAACACAAGTACTCTAGCAGTTGGTTTGGGTGTTGATGGGATTGTATTTCTGCGATGATTTGCATGGCCGCATTTTGCTATAGATTAACTGAGTAGTGATACACGGTTCGATCGGTCGGAAGCGCCCAAGATTTTGGGCAACGCCACAAGCGGGTAGGGGTAAGGTATTCGCCGTCGAGATTAAATCAACAAGATGTGTAGCGGCGAATGCCTTACCCGATGCGCTAGCTAAGTAACGCATGGGCAAGATAGGGCAAGGCATTTGCTGGCATTAACAGGGTGACGATGGGTTAAATGCAAATGCCTTGCCCCTACATCGCAATTCCGTCTTGATCGTGAGGCTGGTTCGCACCATTTCGGTCTGGTCGGCATCATTGGGGTTGGGCTGATCGCACTGGTGTCGGCGCTGCTTCGCGTTTTTAGCAAAATAGACCGCGCTGAGCCTTGAGCCGCGTTGTAAAATGATGGTATGGTAACGCTACGTTGCACAGCCAAACTGCTGAAACGGCTGACTGCCGAAAAATCGCCTGTTGAGTGCCAGCCATCCACCACTGCGTTGGGTGATTGGTATTGCAATCTGATTCAACTTAGCCGAAATCAGGCCATTTTGTGTGTGAGTGAGAAAAGTTATTTGATGGTGCTGATGCCCGCCGCGCCTTTCCGGCAATTTGGGAAACGGCTGAGTGAGCGGCTACATGCGTTGCTGCTTGACCTTGCCGTGCCGAGCCACCAGATCGCCGCCGAAATTGGCGCTATGCAAACTCAGTGCCACGACAAAACCCAAAGTCGGGTGGTGCTAGGGATGATGAATCGTATGGCACGCGATATGGAATACTATGAGGAAGCCTATACGGGTGAACCCGGTTATCGTTTTCTCGAAAAGCGTTTTAGGGATGAGACTTTTGCTGGGTTGTCAACACTGACGCCAGTGCAAGAATCGCGGAAATTGTTGGCTGAGCGGTGGGTACAGGCTGATCGTATTGGGCAGGCATAACTACTGGTTGGGGCAATGGTCGGCGCGTCCATCAGCTTGCTCGGCCTCGCTATGCATGGGCTGATCGCAATTGTGTCGGCGCTGCTTCGCCTTTTTTACAAAATAGACCGCGCTATGCCGTGATGAATAATCCATTGACCAAAGGCAAAATAGGTGTAATTGTCCCCATGCAAATTCAGCGTTGAGGCAAAAACCAAAGTCAGACTGTGTTGGAAGATGAATTGCATGATGCTGGATATGGAACACTATAAGTTTTTTCGAAAAATGTTTAGTAAATGGAGGCTTTACTGGGGTTTCTACATTGTTGCAGTAAAGGAATCGCAGAAATGATGAAATATAATAATACAAAATTGTTGAGTGGTTTTTGGAGCAACTCGCTAATATTTTGATATATATTGCGCGTTAAATACCTTATGAAGCTAATTAAAGTTCGTGTTCAAAATTATCGGTCAATCGAAGATAGTGGGGAGTTTGAAATTGGTAATCTTACTTGTTTAGTTGGAAAGAACGAAGCAGGGAAAACAGCTTTGTTAAATGCAATACGTGGATTGCGCCCTTTGGATAATTTTGAGTTTGATGAAACAATCGACTATCCACGTCGTTTGAGTGGGACATTTGATGAGCGTCATCCTGATGGAAAGGCAGAAATTATTCGGACATGGTGGCAACTCGATATTAATGACAAAACTGAAGTTGAAAAGCGATTTGGTTCTGGTGTAATCAAAGATGACATCTTTCAAGTTCATTATGGTTTTCGATATCAGAAAAACGCACGCATCTGGGAGGTGAATATAGATGAAGCAAAGTGTCTACAAAACTTAATGGTTCAACATAATCTTAACGCGATTGAACGTAATGAATTAAAAAAAGCTAAGGATGGTTATACTGCAAATGAAACCCTTTCTGCCTTACCAAAACGAACCACTGCGCAGGAATCACTTTTAAATACTATTAAAAAATGTCGTGATTTTAGCTTTACTAAAGCAATTATTGATTTGTTACAGGCACGACAACCTAAATTTTTCTTTACTTCTCACTTTGAGCGTATGTCAGGCATGATATCGATTTTAAAGCTTAAAAATGAAATGAGAGAAAACAGGGTTTCATCGGGCGATAAAATATTCCTTGATTTTTTAGAATATGCTGGAACTTCTATTAATGATCTGAATGATGTGCAGCGTCGAGAAGCTCTAAAGGCAAAGTGTGAAGCAGCTAGTAATGCAATAACCGATGAGATTTTTCAATTTTGGAGCCAAAATAATGCTTTAGAGGTTGTTATTGAGATTGACGTAGGCAGACCTAATGATCCTCCGCCATTTAATTCTGGTATGGTAGCTGATATTCGTATTAAAAACACAAATCACAAGGCTACTTTACCATTATCCGAACGTAGTGCAGGTTTCGTTTGGTTTTTTTCATTTCTTGCCCAATTTAAACAACTCAAGAAAACCGCTGGAAATGCAATCATACTTTTGGATGAACCAGGTCTCACTTTACATGGGAAAGCACAAGGTGACTTATTACGATACATGGCAGAGCGATTATTGCCAGATCACCAAGTTATTTTTACAACGCATTCTCCTTTCATGGTTCCAGTTGATCGGCTATCAGATATTCGAATTGTAGAAGACGTAGTAAATGTGCGAAATCAAGGCCGTCCTGAGATTAAGGGGACAAAAGTGCGTTCCGATGTTCTTGAAGTTACAGCAGATACATTATTTCCACTTCAGGCTGCTCTAGGTTATGAGGTAACCCAATCGCTCTTTATCGGCACCAATACATTATTGGTTGAAGGCCCATCTGACATCCTATATTTAAAAATTGTGTCCGAAGCACTTATTAGGCGTCATAAAGAAGGATTAAATGAAAGATGGACGTTATGTCCATCTGGCGGTATTGATAAAATTGCTCCCTTCGTTAGGTTGTTTGGTGGTAATCGCATTAACATAGCAGTTCTTTCTGATATTGCTAATGGCGACAAAGCCAAGATTGAAAACTTAAAAAAAGCAGATATTCTAAAAGCGGGTCATTTTTACACTTGCGCAGATTTTGTTAGTCAATCTGAAGCAGATGTTGAGGATCTATTTGCTATAGACCTTTTTGTTGAAATACTTAATAAAGCATATAACCCACCACCCGGCAAACTTATAACCAAAAGGTCTCTGCTTGATGCTGATTCAACACCAAGAATGGTAAAGAAGACTGAAGCCCTATTTCGACTTATGCCCGCAACGGTAAGAGGATTTGATCATTTTGGTCCTGCAAGATGGTTGCTCGAAAACCCTGCATTACTTGATACCGACCTGCCAGAAGTCACTGAAACTCTAGAAAGATTTTCGACGTTATTCAAAAAATTTAACAAACTATTAGTTTGAAAACGGTGAATATTAATAATGTTTTACTTTTCTTTGGTTTTAAGCCCTTAATCTATGCTTGATCGGATTAATTTGCATGAATTTGCACTTAGATATACTAAAAATCGTAATTTAACCGAACAAACACACCATTTCTGGATCTGTCTCTCACAAAACTAACCCCGCTCACGCACGCCGAGCTTGCCAGAAATGTTGCGATTATGCGACCTTGTCCTGATCATCCATTTCAGTCATATATATTCGCGCAAATTCGGCGGCAGTCATAGATTTGATGGGCAGGTTCTTAAAATCGGAGATGTTGCGGGTGACGATGATATCTGCCCCAAAGACAAAAGCTGCGGCGGCTTGTAGCGCATCCTCCAGGTCTTTTGTTGGCAAGGTCAGGGCCTGCCTTACGGTTGCTGTGTTGCCGGATGCAACCTCGACAAATACCAGTAAGTCGGGGATAAAGGCGCGGGCATCTTGTTTAACCAAATATGCCAAATTAGCGATAGAGTGCCATGCAACAGCGGCTTGTTTCGGATTAAGTTCAGCCCAGTCAATGACTTTGGTGCTATCCGACAAAAATGCTTGACGTTGCAGCGCCACATCGAGCAAAATGTTGGTATCAATCAGGATTCTTATGACTATTCGAGATCAAAACGAGCCTTCATCGCGTCCAGCAACGGATCACTGCCATCCGATTCACGCAGCGAGAATTTGCCAGCCCATTTTTGCGAAAAGCGCATGGGTTTAGCCGCGCCAACCTCGATGGTCTGAGACAAAAGTGATTCAATCAAGGCCGAGAGGTTGGTATTGCGAGCACGAGCCACCGATTTTGCGCGATGAATAACCTGTGGGTCAAGGGTTACAGTTACTCTGGTCTTCATATTCATACTTTATCACAGCGTATGTATTTTTGCAATAGCGCTTCAAGTCTAAGGACATAGCAGCGCGGCTAATTCAGCAAGCCCCGCTCACGCGCCACCAGCGCGGCTTGCGTGCGGTCACGCACCCCGAGCTTGCCGAGGATGTTGGTGATGTGATTCTTCACCGTGCCCTCGCTCAAGTAGAGCGCCGTCGCAATTTCCTTATTGCTATCGCCGCGGCTGAGATAGCGCAAAATCTCTAGCTCGCGCTCAGACAACGGCTCGATGAGGGCCGGCGCAGCTGGCATCGCCACCGGCTTGGGCGGCAATGCCGACAGCCGCGCAAATTCGGCCACCACCTTGGCCGCAATCGAAGGCTGCAAAAACGAATCGCCCCGCGCAACGGTGCGGATGGCCTCGGCCAATTGCTCGGACGGCGTGTCTTTGAGCAAATAACCCGCCGCCCCCGCCCGCAAGCCCTCAAACACATAGT
>JAHBAL020000061.1 GCA_018500105.2 Anaerolineae bacterium | reverse complement strand
CTCAAGCCCGACCCGCACATGCCCGCCCATGATAATCGCCATTGTGTTCATCGCCAATTGATACGGCCCCACGCCGGCGATCTCAAATAAGGTATTGGGCGGCAATTCTTGAATGAGGCTAAGCACATTCCAAGGCGTTGGGTAGCTGCCCGTCATCGTGCCCAACACAAATTGCACCAAATACGGCGCGTCAATCAAGCCTTCGCGCTGCAAATCTTGTATCACCCAATACATGCCCGGGTTATACAGCTCCATTTCGGGCTTAATGCCGCGCTTTTTCATTTCGCGGGCAAAATGCGCAATTTGGGTATAGGTGGCGGGGTGCAATCCGTTCAAATCGAGCGCTGGACGCGGGTGTTGCAGCGGGGCTTCACGCGCTTTGGCCGTAAATTTATACATCTCCGGCCCCAGATTAAGCGTCGCCACTTCGGGGCCGCCATCCAAACACGCCAGTCGTTGCGCGTCGGTCATGCCATAGCTGCCGCCGGTGGTGTTGTTAATGATGAGATCGGGGCAGCGTTGGCGAATGAGGCCATTGACGGCGCGATATTCGTCAACCTTATCGCTGCTGTCATAAATACGCTCGGTATTGCGCACATGCACATGAACCATCGAAGCGCCCGCGTTATAGGCATCGCAAGCCGCCTGCGCCTGTTCTTCGGCGGTTTCGGGCAAATTCGGGTTGGCTTCTTTGCCTTGTATGCCGCCGCTAATGGCACAACACACCATCAAAGGCGGCATCTTCGACCGCGCGGTGCGCTCCATCCATTCATATGGATTGCTGAAATTCCAAATTGCGTCCATCTTTTAAAATTACGAATTTCAAATTACGAATTATGAGTTATGAGTTATGAATTATGTGCATTACCCCAAAAATTCGTAATTCGTAATTCGTAATTCCCAACTAGTCCCGCTTGCCAGTGCCGCCAATTTTGATCATACGATCAACGGCGTTAAAGGCTTTGACGCGAATGTCTTCGGGCACAGTCACGACATATTGCGTCTTTTGCAAAGCCGCCAAGGTGTCTTCGAGCGTAATTTCGGCCATATGTGGGCAACGGATGCTGCACAAGCGCACCATCTCCTTGTCGGGGTTGGCGGCGGCGATGTTGTCGCCCATGCTGCATTCGGTGAGCAGCAAATAGCGAGCGGCGTTGGTCTTCTCGACATGCTTAATCATGGCGGTGGTGCTGCCGCTATAGTCGCTGGCGGCCACCACATCCGGCGGGCATTCGGGGTGCGCCAACACCAACACATCGGGGAATTGCTCGCGCACCATCTTAATATCGTCCACCGTGAAACGCTCATGCACCTCGCACGCGCCATGCCAGCCCAAAAATTGCCAGTCCATGTTCGGCGTTTCGGCTTGTTTTTCTTGGCTCACCGGCTTTTTGCTGGGGAAAATAATGTGTTTGCCGGTCTCACGCGCAATATTACCCGCCAAATATTGATCGGGCAAGAAGATAATTCGGTCGGTCTTGAGCGAATTGACCACCTCGACGGCGTTGCCGCTGGTGCAGCAAATATCGGTCTCGGCCTTGACATCGGCATAGGTATTGACATAAGTCACCACCGGCACGCCCGGATATTGCGCCTTGAGCTTGCGCACGTCTTCGGCGGTGATGCTTTCGGCCAACGAACAACCAGCGCGTTTGGCCGGAACCAGCACGGTTTTGCTGGGATTGAGAATCTTGGCGGTCTCGGCCATGAAACGCACCCCACAAAATACGATGATGTCCTTGTCAGTCTGGGCGGCCTTGCGGCTCAGTTCGAGCGAATCGCCAACGTAGTCGGGGATGCTGTGAAAGAGCGCTGGCTCCATATAGTTGTGCCCCAGAATGACGGCATTGCGTTCGCGCTTGAGTTGGTTGATCTGGGCCGCGATCTTGGCCTTCACATACAACTCGGCATCGGGGATATAGGCATCGAGTTTTTTGGCGAGCATGGCCTCAAACATAGCTTTGTGCTCGGTGATGGTGCTGATTGCGGATGGGTCGGTTGTTGACATTCGTCTATTTTCTCCTATTTTTAGATATCATGGGCATTCCACGTATCCCTGCCCAACTTCTTAATTTAAGCGATTTAGTGTCAATAATACACTAAATTAAATTGAATGTCAATACCTCATAAACTGAGAGATTTCTCAGGTGCGAAAAATAAGCAGAGGCGAACACGTATGTCCGCCTCTATGATGATCATCTGAATGAACCTGAAGATTTTACGGGCCAAAGCTGGCGGTGAATGCACCAATCGAAACGCCAACGATGAGGTTAAGCACAAAAATAGCGGTCCAAATCAACATCAGGTTGCGGATATTAAGCCGATTGGCATTCATCCAACCCCAAATGAAGGTATAAAGACCGCAAATGACGCCCAAAATGCCATGTGCCACGCCTTTTTCTTGAAACAACTTGATAACGACCATAATCGCACAAGCTAAGCTGCCCAGCGAAAGCAACACATTTAACAAACTTAAAATTGTATCCATTTTTTTATTATTTCTCCTATTATTACTTTTATTTTTTTATTGCTTTTTTGTTATGAACTAACGATTAAATTGACAAATGACTCGCGCAGCCACAGCAGCCGCACCAGCCAATACATCACCAATAAAATAAGCGTGATCGCCACCAAGCGGGTTTGGCGCTCGAAACGCGCCACCGCGCCGACAAATTGCCCATGTAACCGCGCAGGCAAGGTCAACGACACCGCGATAAGGATAAACGCAATTGCGAAGAAAGGTGCAAAGAGGTGATATTGCGCCATAGTAGCCCACTGGCCTTGCAGCATCGCCTGCCCTGCCCGCGACAACCCACAGCCCGGACATGGCACGCCGGTTGCAGCGCGAAGCGGACAATCGAAGCCGGGCCAGCCCAGCGCCAACGCGGCCCCATGTGCGCCCAGCGCCAAAGTGATGGCGACGCTCATTTTGCGCTCGCCCAGCAGGGCCGCCAAGATAGGGGTATCTAGCTTTATCTGCTGTCGCATTTGCCGAGAAGGGTTGTTCATTGATTGCTGCGTTGAATGTGACATGTCGCTTAAACCGATCACATACAATATTCTAGCACACAGAAGAACATATTTGCAATCAAATATCTTATAGTTCACTGAGACTTCTGATTGAATTTGTCAGGACGAATGGATGATGTTAAACTTTATGCTGTCAGCAACTATGAATGAATCACCTACTCAACCCACCGCTGCCGTTGATTTTGGCATTACCAACACCGATGTGGTGGTGCAACACGCAACAGGCCGCACCCAATGGATAACCACTCCCAGCAGCCCCGATATGTCGGTGGACGAATTGCGGCGAGTGCTACACATGGCGGGTGTCTCGCTCGAATCGTTAGCAAAGGTCGCCGTAACTGGCGGTAAACACCGCCTCTTGCCCAGCGCCGTTGGCGAAACTGCCATTGTGCATGTCAACGAAATCGCTTGTGTGTGTGCCGGTGGCTTACATTTGGCGGGGCTGAGCGAGGCTGTGGTGATGAGCGCCGGCACGGGCACATCTATTGCGGCGGCGCGTGGCAAAGAGGTGCGCCACATCAGCGGCACGGCGGTCGGCGGTGGCACGTTGCTGGGCCTAAGCCAATTGTTGCTCAACACCACCGACATCCACGAAATCGAGGCGCTCGCCAGTCGCGGCGATTCGAACGGCGTTGATTTGTCAATTGCCGATGCCATCGGCGGCGAAATCAGCCATTTGCCCAAGAACGCCACCGCCGTCAATTTTGGCCGCGCTGCCCGCAGCGACACCCCCGCCTCGCGCAAAGACATTGCAGCCGGATTAATGACGCTGGTATCGCAAACCATCGCCTTGATCGCCGTCAACGCGGCGCGGGCTGAGCAATTGTCGCCCATTGTCGTGGTCGGGCATCTGATCGAAGTGCCCAGCATCCGCAAAACCGTCGAAGGCGTTGGCGCACTCTACCGCACCCCCATCGTCATCCCGCCCACTCCCGGCCACGCCACCGCGCTTGGGGCGCTCTCGTTAATTAGTAGTTGAGCGTTGAGGGTTGAGAGTTGAGAATAGTTACCTCCTCAACCCTCAACTCTCAACGCTCAACTCTCAACGCTCTATGATCGCAGTCATTGATTACGGCGCAGGAAATTTGCGCAATGTGTGTAAGGCGCTGGAATTTGTCGGCGCAAACATTACCCTGACCGACGACCCAGCCACAATTGAACGGGCCGACAAAATCGTATTGCCCGGCGTTGGCGCGTTTGCCGATTGCGCCGATGGCCTACGCAAGCGTGGGTTGTTTGAATTGATGCAGCGGGTCGGCCACAGCGACAAGCCATTTTTGGGCATTTGTGTCGGCATGCAATTGTTGTTTGAGGTGGGCGAAGAAATGGGCGCATGGCCCGGCTTGGGGTTACTCAAAGGCCACGTTGTGCGCTTCGACTTCAGCCAAAGCGCCTCGGTCGAAACGCAACGCCTCAAAATTCCGCACATTGGTTGGAATCGCGTTCACCCCATGCGCGAACACACGCTGCTCAAGGGCGTGCCAGCCGATGGCTACGCCTATTTTGTGCATTCATATCATGCAGCCATGACCGACCCCGCCCATGTGCTGGCGACCACCGACTACGGCTACGATTTCGCCTGTGTGGTCGGGCACGCCAACATCATGGGCATTCAATTTCACCCCGAAAAAAGCCAAGATGTGGGGCTGCAAATGCTGAAGAATTTTATGGAAATTTAGGTTGCAGGGTTGCAGGTTGCAGGTGGCAGGTTGCAAAGTTGCAAGTGGCAAAGTGGCAACCTGCAACTTTGCAACCTGCCACCTGCAACCTGCAACTCTGCAACCCTGCAACCTGCAACCTGCAACTCTGCAACCCTGCAACCCTGCAACCTGCAACCTGCAACCTGCAACTTCTCCCTCCAAAAAATACAACCATGTCCTATCAATCTATCTTCCGCCCCGATTTATTTCGTAACCGCGCTATTCTGATCACCGGCGGTGGCACAGGCATAGGCCGCGCCATTGCGCACGAACTGGCGGCATTGGGGGCGCATGTGCTGTTGGCCGCCCGCCGAGCCGAGCCGCTGCAAAACACCGCCGATGAAATCCGCGCTGCCGGTGGCCGTGCCTCGATTTTCAGTGTCAATATTCGCCAAGAAGATTCGATCAAGACGCTTTTCAACACCATCGAAGCCGAAGTCGGAGGCATTTACGGCCTCGTCAATAATGCTGGCGGGCAATTCCCCAGCCCTGCCGCCAAAATCTCGCAAAAAGGCTGGCACGCCGTCGTCGAGACCAACCTGACCGGCACGTTTATGATGTGCCGCGAAGCCTACTTGCGCGGCATGCAAAACACAGGCGGCACGATTGTCAATATTGTGGCCGAAATGTGGCGCGGTTTTCCGGGCATGGCCCACACCGGCGCGGCGCGGGCGGGCGTGGTCAACCTCACCCAAACCTTGGCGGTCGAGTGGGCGCAATGTGGTGTGCGCGTCAACGCTGTCGCGCCCGGCATCATTGAGGGCAACGGCTTCAAGCATTACGAAGAAGCCTTCCTCAAGTCATACCTTGAGCCAGCCCGCCAAGACATTCCGCTCAAACGCTTTGGGCGCGAGAGCGAGGTCGCCGCTGCTGTCACGTTTTTGCTTTCGCCTGCCGCCGCCTACATCACCGGCGTCACCCTCAATGTAGATGGCGCATCATCGCTGTGGCGTAAAACGTGGGCGATTCCTGATCACGCCAATGCGCCAAGCTATGATGGGTTTGAGTCATAAAATGGCTCATTCCCAGATCAATTCTAGTAGCCAATTCAGATGTCAGGCCGCTTGTTTTCTAAACAAAATCACTAATCACCCAAAAAGATACTCCTTGCACTCGTTTTAGCCGAATATCGTTAGTCACAAAACCATCGCAGCCAGCATATAGCGCGGTCGCAATTTGCAAGGCATCAGACAAGGAGATGGCGTAGGTAGCGCGAAGCTGTGCCGCATTTATGGCGATTGCTTGCCCAATGGTGACAAAACTCGTGTTGATACCGCTTGTAATCGCGTGGCTATATTGCGCCTGTAGATCGTGCCGGGCTAAACGAATCGGCTGTGTAATACCAATCGCTTAATCAAAGTGGACGAGGTTGTAGGGGGAAGGCATTCGCCACCAAACGTAAATCGCTCAATGGGTGACGGCGAATGCCTTACCCGATGCGCGAGCCAAATAACGCTACAGCAAGGTGGGGCAAGGCATTTGCTGGCTTTAACGGG
>JAHBAL020000212.1 GCA_018500105.2 Anaerolineae bacterium | reverse complement strand
TCGAGCCAGCGGTCGAAATTTCATCGTCCACAATCACCACATCGCGGTCTTTTACATCGCCAATCACCGTCATGACTTCTGATGTCGCGTCGTTGCCGGTGCGGCGCTTTTCGACAAAGGCCATAGGCATACTCAGCTTTGCGGCAAAATTGCGGCCTTTTTTGGCAAACCCCAAGTCGGCGGTGACAATAGTGGGGTTATGCAAGTGATCGCGTTTGCCCAAAAAGTATTCGCTCAGCAAATGAAACGAGGTCACTTCGTCGCCGGGAATGCTGAAAAACCCTTGAATTTGCCCAGCATGTAAATCTACCGTAATGTAACGGTCGGCGCCAGAGGTTTTGATCAAATCGGCCAACAAACGGGCCGTAATCGGCACACGCGGCTGATCTTTTTTGTCGCTGCGCCCATAGGGCATGTAGGGCATGACCAGCGTGATGCGGGCGGCTGAGCCACGCCGCACCGCGTCAATCATAATGAGCATTTCGAGAATATTATCGCTTACGGGCGAGCAACTGGTTTGCAAGATGAACACATCTTTACCGCGCACGCTTTCGCCCAATTTTACAAAAATATTCTCGTTGGGAAATTTGACAATTTCGCGTTGGCTGAGCGGGATGCCCAGAAACGCGGCCACTTGGCTAGCCAGCTCGGGATGACTGCTGCCACAAAATAGCTTGATGCCGCCGTAATTGAAGTCTTCGTGTTTACTGATCAACATTTAAAGTTTTTGGGATTACCTATTTCCATTCGGAACGCAACACGGCCATGATATGGGTGTCGTGATAACGTCCATTTTTCCACAAGTTTTGTCGCAATGTGCCCTCGTGCACGAAGCCACACCGCTCATACACATGTATCCCGCGCAAGTTGTCATCATGAACACGAAGTTGTACGCGGTTTAAATTCATTGTTTCAAATGCAAAGCGCAATAACGTGCGCAAGGCATCTGTGCCATAGCCCTTGTTTTGATTGGCCGTGTCGCCAATCATGATGCCGAGTTCGGTCCAGCGATTGCGCTGGTCAACCATGTGCAAACCAAGGTTTCCCACTGGCTCGCCGGTTTCGATTGACTCAATGACAAAAAAATTAAGATAGTGTTCGCGGTCTTTGAGCAAGTTCTCAAACCATTGTTCCTCTTCGACCATAGCAAAGGGGTAAACCGCATCAAGGTATTGACGGGTTTCGGGGGTATTGAGCCAGCGCACAAAATGCGGCAGATCGGCCCGCTCGGCATGTCGCAAACGAATTTTTTTACCGTTGATCATGATCTTGTCACTCGACTGCGTGATTATAACGAAGGCTATGTCCCAAAATAGTGACGTTTGGCTTAAATTCAGCCTAAATTCTCCAGTTTACAGCCTTAGAGTTTGGCCGAATGAATGGCGCGGGTGATGCTATTTAAGCCCGCCAACAAAATATCGCGGCTGGTCCAGCCGTAGCCGATGCGCATATAGCGGCGGTCGTGCTCGAACCAATGCCCCGGCCCGACCCATGTGCCATGTTCGTGATTGAGCGCCTGATAAAAACGATCGAGGTCGAGCGCCAGATCGAGCCGAATGCGTGGAAAACAGACCACGCCGCCTTGTGGCTGCACCCATTCCAACTCGGTTTGGGCGGCCATCCAAGTTGAGATGGCGGTGAAATTGGTGGCAATTTGAGCGCGTATCATGGCAAGCAAGGCTGATTTGCGCTGGAGGGCTTGGAAGGCAATTTCTTCGTCAACCAGTGAGCCGCTGATAAAAATTTGCTCTTTGGCGGCCAGAAATTGTTCCATCAGCGCAGTGTCTTGGCAAATGAGCCAACCCATACGAATGCCGGGCAGGCCATAGCTTTTTGACAGCGACGAAATGCTGATCACACGCGGCGATAAACTCGCGCCAACCGGCGTAAGCGGCCCAAATGCCATTTCGCGATAGGTTTCATCGAGCAGCAAATAGCAATCGTTGGCTTCGACAATCTCGACCACGCGCCGCAAATCGGCCTCGGATAGCACCACGCCGGTGGGGTTGTGGGGGGTGGTCAGGCTAACCAGCTTGGTTTTGGGCGTCACTCGTTGGGCCAGCACGTCCAAATCGAGCCGCCAGCCATCCTCAAAACGCAGCGTCAACAGGTCGAGATTGCAGCCAATGGCGCGGGGTGTGGTGAGATTGGTGGCGTAATTTGGAAAAGCAGCCACAATATGATCGCCCGGCTTGAGCAACACCGTATTGGCGACAAACAAAGCCGCCGCCGCACCCGGTGTGAGCAGCACATCGTCGGGATGCAGGCCAGCCCCATCGGCGGCCAATAGCGCCCGCAATTCGGGCTTGCCAAAATGATCGCCGTAGGCCAATACCAAATGATCGAGCGAAATATCGAGGTCGCTCAGACGCATGTCGGTAAACGAGCTTTCGCTCAAGTTGTATCTGATCTTGTCATAGCCATATTGTTCGGGCGACTCGATCTCGATGGGGGAGCGTTTGTAATTCACGCGGTTGATTGTATATCACGTATGGCAAAAACTTGCGCTACTTTGACAAGGTTTTTTAGATTAGGACTTACGCACATAAGAAATGTTTTACCACAAAGCACACAAAGTTCACAAAGATAAGAAAGGGTTGGTGATGCAAATCTTTGAGTCCTTCGTGTTCTTCGTGGTGAAAATAAAGCCTGGTGTAAGTTCTAAGATATGCCTAACATAAAAATATACGCACTTTGTCAACGCTTTATCAAGTATGTCAGTGTCAAAAATCATACCATTTGTTTAGAACAAAATAACAAATTTAGGTTATATTAAATACAGGAGAATCGCCATGAATACCCAACCCATCTCACTCAAAACCCTTCTCGTTGGCAGCATTTTAATGACGCAATTGGTTGCCTGCGCATCGAGCGCGTCTCAAATGCCATCTAGCACAACTGCAAATAGGTCGGTCGCCGAGGCGGCACGTCCGGCGGCGGCTCCAGCGCCAGCGGCGACTGCTGCACCCGCTCTTGCTGGTAGCGCATCAAGCAGCGCCCAAGCACAAGTTGAGGCTGAGCGCATGATTATTCGCAATGCAACCTTAAAATTGGTGGTCAAAAATACCGAAGAAGATATGAGCACAATTGGCAAAATGGCCGCCGAAGTGGGCGGGTTTGTCAATTCGTCGAGCACCACCAAGTATGACAAGGGGCTGCAAGCGACGTTATCGCTCAAAATTCCATCCAAACAATTTGACGAAATGATGAGCAAATTGCGCAAATTGGCGATTGAAGTGCAGGAAGAGAAAATAACGGGGCAAGATGTGACCGCTGAATTTAGCGATTTGGATGCCCAAGTGAAAAATTTGGAGGCTGCCGAAACCCAATTACGTGGTATTTTGGCAAAAACCGATAAATCGGATGATGTGCTAAAGGTGTTTAACGAGTTGACCAAAGTGCGCGGGCAAATCGAGCAACTCAAGGGTCGCATGAATTTCTTGTCACGCTCGGCAGCGCTGGCAACCATCAATGTGACGCTTACGCCCGACAAATTGGCCGAGCCGGTGGTGTTGCCCGGCTGGCGACCCGATGGTGTGGCAAAGCAAGCCTTTGAGGCGTTGCTCAAGTCGTTGCAGGCGCTCGGCACGCTGGCGATTTGGCTGGTGATTTATGCGCTGCCAGTGGGGCTGTTGGTCTTCGGGCCGCCGGTATTGATCATTCTCTGGCTGCGCAAGCGCCGCAATCAACGCAAGCAAGCAAAGGCCCCAGCCGAAACCAAGCCAGCGGCTTAGAATGCACTTAGTTGATTGTTGTGTGGCAAATGTCACGTTGTTGAATGAATCCCCTTGCTTGCAAAGATCAGGCAAGGGGATTTGCTTAAAAAACACTTTGTATCATTGAAAATATCACCCAAACAAACATTGCTTGTGTCTTAAGATTCAGTTCTGTTTCAAGTAAAACAACAATACATCCAAAGGCCGATTGAGCTTTATTCAAAATTTTTATAAGAAAAGGTAAGATAGACATGTTTGCAACTAACACCACTTCGTAACAAAAACATCACGAACACAACCCCAAAGAAGGCGAAATAAGTTGCAATAGGAGCTGCACAATCATGCAATCTTTACCTAATTTGGTCTCGAATAAAAAATTACTTATTGGCGCAATTGCGAGTAGCATGGTCTTGGTGCTGAGCGCGTGCACCTTGTCACCATTGGTTGATTGGCAACCGACTGTGCCCGACTCGTTGGCGATAGAGAATCGTCAATTGCGCGTAAATGATGTAAACGGACAAAATGTAATTTCGCGCAGAGGCGGGCAACGCAATAGCAACGATGGCGAAGCCACCCCGAACGCGAATGAGATAAACCCAAACGCAACGCCTGTGGAAATAAACAATACACAACGTGGCCCAGCCATGCCAATTGCGCCAACTGCGCCAGCCCCAGCGGCAAAAATTGTGCCACCAGCCGCGCCAGCAAAAGTAATCCCCAAAAATAATGCGATGGGAAGCGGGGCAGTGGTTGCTCGCGTGCCAAGCCCTACACCGCGCCCAATGGGGGGCGGTGGCTCAAAACCGATTACGGGTGTGGTCACAGATCCAAAACCAAAGCCAACCCTCGCCCCAGCGCCAGATATCTTCGATCCGGCCAATTCACCTTATGCCAACCCGCCTGTCGCTGATGCTGAGGTCAGACCCACGCCGAAGTATCCGAGCAAGCCAGTCATTTATTTGCCTGCCAAGGTAGTTGCGACACCAGCCGCATCGGCTGCGCCGCAAATTGATACGCCTGTTACGCCCGTTGTTGCGCCAACCGATACGGCTAGCACCAGTATTTATGGCAAAGGCGCATCTGTCACGATTACGCCTACCCCCAAAACGAAATAATGCGCGATAGACTGGCGATGATTGAATCAAACCCAAAATACAGCATATAAAATAGCGATATCACAATTATCACATCGCTAAACGATAAACTATATGGATCAACTTTGGCTTATTCCCTTTATCATCATTGCTTTTTGTATCTTGTTCGTGGGTATTTGGAGCCTTGTGTGTTGGCTAATTGCGGTCATTGGGGGCTGGCAACGACTGGCACGCTATTATCGCGCCGATCATGAGCCGCCTGGTCAGTGGCACAGCGGTCTATTTGCCATGTTGGGCATCGCCTCATATCGCGGCACGCTAAGCCTAAAAGTATGTGCAGAAGGGCTGTATTTGCAAGTGAACCCTCTATTTAAGATTGCGCATCCGCCTTTGCTCATTCCTTGGCGCGACATCGAAGTAGATGCGTCTGGCGGAAGTTTCACCACGCTCAAATTGGGCAGCCCGCACCTTTGCACATTGCGGGCGTTCATCTCGCCGCAAGCGTTCAAGCCTGCACCATTTTCTTAAAACATCCAGATACTTTTCTGGGCATGTGCAACGATGTTGCATAGATCGAAGGTATCGGCTGAAATGGGTCAAGTGGTGGATTAATAAACGATAAAAATATGCGACGATTTAGCCATCTAATCTGCATCGAGGCTAATCATGAACGTTTATCGTCGCACCCACAGCACTATTTTTATTTGGGGCGCGAGTGTTTTTCTTGCTGTGTCACTGTTGTTATCTCATTGGGGTTCGTTAGCGCTGGCAAATGAGCCAGAGCAGCGTGAAATTGTATTTTTGCCGCTACTTATTGTGCCAATGACCAACAACAACGCTTCAACAGCCACCCCAACCGTCGCACAACCTGTTCCGCCGGATGGGCCGTTGGGGCCGGGCGTATTTCAGCCGCCGAGCACCGGCACGCCGGGCGTCGCACCCATTCGCCCGACACCGGCGATGACACCGCCGCCTGATGGCTTTGGTGGCAAACCCACGCCGCCTTGGACGCCAACGCCGACTGCGTCACCGTAGTGCTTGGCGCTACGGCGCTTTTGTCATCATCCGGGCGAGTAACCGTAAATGCTTATTCTGGCATTATTTCGGTGGAATGGCCGTAATACGAGGCTACGATTTCGACGATTCTAGGGCTTTGGGCGACTTCACCAATTTGCGTTTATCCCACAGACTTTGGGCAATTGCTTTGCCACGCGCCAGCGCAATTTCATACGCTTCTTTCAGCGCGATGGCGTTCATATTTTCGCCGCTGACGCACCAGCGCAAAATGGCCTCGCCAGTCGCATATGTGCCCGCAAAAGCGACAGCCACCTTGGGCAAAATCCCTAATCCTGGCAACAACCCGACCAACGAGCGTGCGGCTTGGCGAAAAATGAATCCTCCGCCCAATACCGCCGCCAGCTTTGGCATAATCTCTTTAAAATCGGTCTCTAAGCCCATCGAAACGGCGATTTTGTAGGCCAACACGGCTTGATTTTTGGTGAGCACCAGCATATCAGCGGCGTTCAATGGAATATTGGCAATGGGCACAACTTCGAGTAACCCTGTGCTAAAGCTATATGCCGCGTTGGCATTGGCGACATCTTCGATAAATGCCCGTGCCACCGGCTCACGGAAAGCGGGCAAATGACGCGCCAACGCCAGATCATCTATTTTTTTGAATGCACGGATGTTTTTCACTAATTCGTCTGTTGCCAAGTTGTCATCAATAGGTGTATTGATGACAATGACATTGGCGGGCAGCCAACGTTGCCGCGACGGCGGTAGGGCGGGCTTGGTGGTGTCGTGCAATAGGCAAACCAGCACTTGGGTTTTGCCTTTTGCCAATTCACGCACGATCCGCAATTCATTATCATTGGCGTCGCCATCGCGGGCAACAAGCACCACAATGTCGGTTTCTTGCAGCACATCGGGGCGTGTGTTAAACGGCAAGGCCGCGCACGTGCGCCGCATCGGCAAATCATGCTCACGCGCACCCCGATACATCAAATCGGCCAAATGCTCGGCCAATGGCATATCGCGGCTGACAAAAGCGATGACGAAAGGTGTTTCTGCCGCCTCACGAATCGCATGAACATCTACTTCGCGGATTACATTGATCAAATTACCTGCCGAGCCAAACGCTGGGATTTTTATTGCCATAATCAACTGTGAATTGTAGCGTAGATTCAATTTCGGAGATAATCTAATTATGTTGTCTCTCCGTCAAATGGCAAGATACTTGCCACTGCTTGTATTGCTGGTTTATGTAGCTGTCTTTCGAAACGATTTTGCAAAAGTCATCACACCTGTTCGGCACGTTTTCTCTGTAATAAGAAACTACAGTTGGTGGCGAGATGAACTCAGTTTTACAATTCCTGCATCATTGCCAATCGGTGTTGGCGAAGCATTGCGTTGGCGACAAGAAATTCCTATTTCTGATTATCGGTTATCGCCCAAACTCAATGGTATTTATTGGTTTTCAATGTACTTCAGAATGGCAATGATCCCAAGTGCTCCCAAAACATATGATGTGCCAACCGAACTAATTTTTATTTTGCCGCCTGAATGGAATGACTATCAAAATTGTCGCTTATTAAAACAGGGTGTAGAGGTGTCTCTTGTTGCATGTAATTAACTTTTTTTCCATCATCAGTATCATCGGGAGTGGCTATTTATTCACCCGAATTCTATTTGCCAAGCAAACACAACCCGTTTCTCTTTTATTTCGTATTGCGATCAGCTTTAGCTTAGGTCTTTTAGCCAATCTTACAATTAACTTAATTTCGCAATCGTTAAAGATCGGTATCCTCTTTTCAAGCATATTGGGTGCAATTGGTATATTATTATTAATGTTCGATGCGCTGCAAACTAAGCCATTTGCAAAACCATCTTTATCTGCACTTGTAAAAAATGGCGCATTAGTTGGCTTGCTGGTCTTGGCTTATTTTCGAGTCACATTTCAGGCATTGGGAACCTCCGATATGTTACTCATTTGGGCTTCGCAGGCAAAAATGATTTATGAGTTTGGCGGCTTAACGACCACGATTAATTGGGCCGAATTGGGGGCGTGGCATACAGATTACCCCAAGCTTTTTCAAGTAACCTCAGCTCAACTCATGTACTTGGTTGGGTATTGGAACCCATATACAGCCAAAATGGCTATGTTTACGCTAATATTTGGCGGTCTGCTCTGGCTTTTTGCTTTTTATCGTCCTGCCATAAGCTTCGCTTTTTTGGTATTGTTAGTGGTATTTTTTATTCCGGGCGAAATTTTATGGAGCGGCCCGATGGATGGTATATTCGCATTATGGGCAACCGTTGCTACATTGTGTGCGATACACTATTCTAAAAGTCGAGACCTCTATTTACTTTATGGCGCAATCGTTGCAATATCAGTTTGCACCAATCTTAAAAATGAAGGGTTTCTGCTTGGCTTATGCATCATGTTGGCACTCAGCATTGCATTGAGCATTTCAAAGACACGCCAACAAGTCTTTACGTCTATTATTCAACACAAATTTCAAGTATTAGAGGTAGGCTTATTTAGCGCATTGCCTATAGGATTATGGTCTATTTATAAGAACGCGCTTGCGTTGAGTAACGATTTGAAATTAGGCGAAGTTGATCTGATAAACAGATTTTTACAACGTTGGAATGACCCTGCTGCTGTCAATTTAATTAATACTTACCTGTTTTTGCTTAGCGGCCCGTTTATCCATTTGTTGGCTGGGTGCATTAGCTTGTTTCTATTGACTTTTTTTCTAAGGCGTTATATTTCCTTATCGGCCATAATCTGTTTTGTAATTGCCATTCTGTATATGATTGGCATTTTAGTCATATACTATACAACGCCCAATGATTTATTATGGCATCTAAACACCTCAGCAGATCGTGTAATGTTTACAGCATTATGTTTATTTGGTTTAACTATATTTGAACTATTACAGGAATTTGAAAATCCTTCGCTATCATGACCGAAACCTCACCCGCCTTTCCCACCCAAAAAATAAGCGCAAAAGCAAAAAATGCCGGCATTTGGCTGGCGCGATTGCTGGTCGTGGCGCTCATGCCCTTTATCCTACTCATCCTCCCGGCCCGCGTTACCATGCAACCATGGATTGTGCCATTCCAATATTCTTTGCCTTGGATGCCGCCTGACCAATTTGGCTTTAGCAAAGCCGAGCGGCTGCAATTGGGGAGTTTAGGCTTGCAAGCCGTGATCGGTAAAGAAGGGGTCAATATTCTCAAAAAACCGCGTTTTGCCGATGGCAGCGCCGTGTTTAATGACCGCGAAATCAAACATCTTGCCGATGTTGCTGTTGTCATTCGCTGGCTATGGCCGTTACATACCTTCCTCACCATCATGCTCATCACTGGCATCATCGCCTTGTGGCTGCTTGGCGCCGATCTCACACTGGGCAAAGCTTTGTCGCTCGGCAGCAAAATCACGTTGTTTATTGTTGGGTTTATTTTGGTGTTTGCTATTTTTGCGTGGGATTGGGCGTTTACAAAATTTCATCAACTCTTCTTTGAAGGCGACACCTATTTGTTTTTCATTGACGACACCCTCATTCGGCTGTATCCAGCAGAATTTTGGATCACATGCACCATGATGATTGGAATTGCCGTGATTGCAATGGCGTTGCTATTTTGGGCAATTGGGCGCTGGCTGTGGCGACGCGCCGACCGATTCGCAATCACAGTGTAACCTGTATTAACCAAATGGCATTACCAAGCAGCTTTGTGCGGACCGATGTCGCGCAATTTCACCAATATCAATTGCGAGCCGGCGGCTCGCCAAATCATTGCGGCCCATTCAGTATCGCCATCGCAGCCAATATTTTGCTTGGTCAGCCTGTATTTGATGGCGATGCTGTTGCAACAGAATTATCGCAGCGTTTTGTCGAATGGCGCCCCCGACGTGGCCAAGTTATCCCCGTCGTTAATCGTTTCCCCCGCGATGCTGCAACCTTGCCGGGCGCATTTGTGCGCTATTTGCGTGAGCACCAAATCCCAGCGAACCTCCATTTTTGGGGCAAATTCGATCACGTGAAAGCCGCGCTTAATTTGGGCAAAGTAGCAATTCCCATCGTTGGGCAATGGAGTTATCGTAATGGCAGACGCTGGCAGCCTTGGGCGCACGCCAAAGTGCTGGTAGGCTACACGCCAACCCATATCTTAGCCGTAGATCCGGCTGTCCCAATGCTCGAAGAAACCATGCTTTGCCCGCAACCCCTCAAAGAATTTCTCACTTGGTGGCGCAGTATGGGCAAAATTTGGATCGAAGTGGGCTGACGCTAGGGCTATCGAGGAAATGCCCCCGCGCAGACTCGAACTGCGACCTGCGGCTTCGGAGGCCGACGCTCTATCCATTGAGCTACGGGGGCGTAGATGCGGTTATTTTAACATAATGAAAATAAGTAAGGCCATTCAGCGAAACTAAATGATTGATTGAAAATCTTAGCGGGCAGCAAAACAGATGAGATGGCTTTGCCGTAAAAAGGCCCAAGTGCGCTGCCATGCCAACGCCGCCGCAGTTGCGTCATAGGCAGCGGGCTGGCTTGGTTCGCAAAACCAATGCCCAACACCGGCATAGCGATGCAACTCGGCGGGGCGATTGGCCGCCGCCAAGGCTTGACCTAAGTCGTCCACCGTTTCGGCTGCCTCATATGGGTCGTTTTCGGCAAAATGTCCGAGATAGCTGGCGCGAGCGCGGGCAAAATCGTAGTGGCCTGTGCCATAAAACACGGTGACGGTCCGCACAAGGTCTGGCATTTCGTCAGACAATTTGAGCGCAAAATACGCGCCAAGCGAGAAACCCATCACCCCGATGCTGTTGCCGCCGGTGTGTTGGGCAAGGGTTTGGGCTGCGTGTTGCACCTCGACGCTGACTTGAGCGGCATCAAGCCGGTGGCTCAGGCGTTCGGCCTCGGCAATGCTGGTCGCTATTTGTCCGTCATACAAATCGGGCGCATACGCCATATACCCCTGTGCTGCCAATGTGTCGCACACGTCTTTAATGTCATCATTTAACCCCCACCATGCATGTAGCACCAAAATGCAGGGCGCAGTGGCGGCGTTTGGGCGGGCAAGGTAATGTGTAGGTTTGGCAAATTCCATGCAATGATTATCGCTGTATGGCATAGTGCAGCCGCACAAACACACCGCCCCATGCTCGCGCCGATAACAATTGCAGTGCTGGCGATGCGATTTTGCGCGGCAATAATGCTGCGCCGCCGCCCAATGTGACCGGTGCGATGGTAATGATCAATTCGTCGAGCAGCCCGTGATCATGAAACTGCCCGGCCAAATCGCCGCCGCCGACGATCCACACATCTTTTCCCGCCGCCTCGCGCCGCATGATCTCATGCACCGGGCGCACGTCGCCGCGCACAAAACGCACATCGGCATTGGGTAAACCATGCAATTGGCGCGACGAAAATACCCATGTCGGTTGCGTGTGTGGCCAAGGCTGGGGCGTTGGCGAATTGGGCTTAATATGATGTTCGATTACCCACTCGTAAGTCGTTGACCCCATTGCTACCGCGCCAATCGTTTGAATAAATTCGGCGTAATCGCCGCCTTCTGTTTGCTCAAATTGTGTTAGCCAGTCGAGGCTGTTCGCTGGATCGGCGATAAAGCCATCGAGGCTGGTGGCGGTGTAATAGACGGTTTTTGACATAAGACCAACGCCCCACATGAGGACAAGCCCTAACTGGCGTGATTTTAGGCACAATTATAAAACCGCCCAGCTTAACGCCGTTTGAGATACTCTGGAATAATGGTCGAATAAACCATCAAGTATTTGCCGTTTGCCAAGCGTGTCACAGCGGGGTCTTTTACGCCAATCGCCTCTAGCCCATTCGACTCGTCGAGCATTAGGCGATTGCCAGCGTCGGTGCGCCATGTCACGCCGTCGGTGGTGTGCAACGAGCGAATATAGGCCAGCCCGCCCATTGACTGCACAAAGCCATAGTAGCGATAGCCATCGCCGACGGCGAGGCCGTTTGCTAGCAAAATATTGTCTTGGTCAAAATTGCTGGTGCGGGTAAAGGTCAGCCCGTCGGTTGAGATAGCATGATAATTGCCGCCCATGCCACCGGCAAAATAATGCCAGACACTGCCAATGCGCAGGACATTTGGGTCGAGCACATCTTGCCCGCTGATGCCAAACCGCACGCCCGGCTCAAAGGTGAAGGTAATACCGTCAGTTGAAAATGCGGAGTATGACTGGCCCGGCATTCGCTGATTGGGCTGGTTTTGCGTGACCGACGAGGTGAAATAGAGCCGATACCCGCTAGGGCTGCCATTTTCGCCCACGACCCGCTCTACTGTTGGGTCTACGGCAAATGCCTCTGTGCCTGTCACCCCATTTAGCGTTACCTTGCGATACGTCCACGTTAGGCCGTCGCGGGTGCTTGCCATGACAATTTTGTTGCGCACCGCGTCGGGGCACCATGTGATGTAATACACCCGCGTCTCGCCATTTTCGAGCGTGATTGCATCGGGCACATCGGCTTGGTCAGACAAAATGCGATTGGTGCGGGTGAAATTGATCCCGTCGTCGCTCAGTGCCGTCATTAGGCGTGACGCCCAAGGCCCAAACACATTGCCAGTTGGCGGCGGTGAGCCGGGCGGATTTGCATAGCCTGAACAGGGCGTAAATTCGTTTGCACCACTGGGATTGCCGCTTTGTGGGGTGGGCGTCGGCACAAGCGCTTGCACGGGCGGGGCATGCAAGGTCGGCAACATCACTTGGCTCGGCCCGCTTTGCCCACTTTCGGCTTGTTTGCGCCAACGTGCAATCGCCATGCTGGGGTTTTGGCCTTGTTGGTGGTTGCTAAACAGCCATAATTCACCATTGGGCGCAACCATACCGCCCACATCGCCAATCGCGCCGGTGTCGAGTGTCTTGCCTTGCTCATCCAATAAATTGATCGGCTCAGGCGTCGCACCCCAATTTAGGCCATCTGCCGAGACCACTTTGGCGGTGTAAAAATGCAAATTCATGGCATACATCACATATTGCCCGTTGTATTTCACCACTGTCGGGTCATGATAATCCTTCAAAATGCGTTTCGCGCCTTTCACATCCCACGTCAGCCCATCTTTTGAGAAAATGAGATACAGCGAGCTGGGCGACTTGGCTTCGCTGGCGAGATTGCCCGAAAAAATGCCACCATATGTGCCGTCATTCGCCACAAAAAACGCGCCATGTCCCGCCAATACGAATGGGCTATCGGCGGCGTAGGGCTGAATGTCAATCCGCACCCCCGGCTCGTTGGTAAAGGTATTGCCATCGTTTGAAATGGCGCTAAAAATGCCATACGCAGGCGGCGTGCCTTGGTTGATCTTGGGCGATGCGCGGTAATACATGCGCCAGCGTCCATCATTTAGCCGCACAATTTGCGCCCCGCCGAGAACGTAGGTGCGATTGGTCGGGTCGTTTGAGCCTTGCAGCGCCACGCCCTTGGCCTGCCACGCCACGCCATCGTTCGAATCGGCATACGAAATTTGGTCTTGGCCCGGGCCGAGCGTTTTGTTGTAAAACATGCGATACGCACCGCGAGCATCGCCGGTGTCAAGTTTGACGATGTGGGGCATGAGGATGACGTTTTGGGTTTCGTTGCCCACCTGTGCGCCAATGGCGATGCCTTGCCGCACCCATGTTTCGCCGGTCGCTCGTGCGCTATTGGGTGGCTGGGCTTGGGCCGGTTTGGCGGGGGGGAATGGGTTGGCGGGGGACGTTCGGCTTGGGCCAACTGCCAACGCTGTGCAGGCGGTCAGTGCTGCCATCACCGCCGCAGCAATTGTGAAGGTGAATGTTTTGGGGTTGCGTGTCATGCCGATGAGTTTAGTGTGTCAGCGTCAGTGAAACGTTAGGACGCAAACGCATTTATCGTAGCGCAATTTTGGCGGTCCGCTCAATTCGTAATTCGTAATTCGCAATTCACCAACTGTATACTTTATGCACTTGTGAATACCATTATCCGTCTCCAAGATGTTCATCATACCTATCAGGCCGAAAACAGCAATGGCGTGAAGGCGCTGCAAGGGGTAACGCTCGATATTTACGCGGGTGAATATGTGGTCATTCTAGGACACAACGGCTCTGGCAAATCCACACTCGCCAAACATTTAAACGGCTTGCTTGTGCCAACCCAAGGTGATGTGTGGGTGGGCGATGGCAGCGGCGGCGTGATGTGGAATACCAAAGACAAGGCCCGTTTGCGCGATATTCGCTCGAGCGTAGGCATGGTTTTCCAAATTCCCGATAATCAATTGGTCGCCACGATTGTCGAGGAAGATGTGGCGTTTGGCCCCGAAAATTTGGGCGTGAGCCACGACGAAATTGTGCGGCGGGTAGATTGGTCGCTAGAGCATGTCAATATGAGCGCGTTTCGCCATCGCGCCCCGCATTTGTTGAGCGGTGGGCAGAAGCAACGGGTGTGTATTGCGGGCACGCTTGCCATGCAGCCGCGTGTTTTGGTGCTAGATGAAGCGACCGCCATGCTCGACCCATTGGGCCGCAAAGAGGTGCTGGCAGTGGCGCGGCGCATGAACCAAGAAGAAGGGGTAACAGTGGTGGCGATTACGCATCATATGGAAGAGGCAATTGAGGCCGATCGGGTGGTGGTGATGGCTGAAGGGCGGGTGCAATTGCAGGGCACGCCGCGCGAGGTATTTAGCCAAAGCGGGCGGCTGCGCGAATTGCAAATGAACACGCCGCAGGTGACGCAATTGGCCCACGCTTTGCATGAGCGACATGCCAACATTGCCCCCAATTTGCTGACGGTAGACGAGTTTGTGGCTGAAATGGCGAAAAACGCCCCTCCGCGTCCCACGTCCCAATCCCCAGCCCTCAATCCCTCATCCCCGATCTCCGATCCTGTCATTCAAGTGCAACATCTTGGTCACTATTACATGGTTGACACACCGTTGCAGGTCAAGGCTTTGCATGATATTAATTTCGAAGTGCGCAAAGGCGAGATTGTTGGCGTGATCGGGCATACTGGATCGGGCAAATCCACCGCCATTCAGCATTTGAACGGCCTGCTGCGTCCGCATGAGGGTGATGTGATTGTGTTGGGGCATGATCTCAGCCGCGAAGATATTAATATGAAGCAATTGCGGCAGCGGGTTGGGCTGGTTTTTCAGAACCCAGAGGCGCAGTTATTCGAGCATTACGTCGGCGATGATATTGCCTATGGCCCGCGTAATTTGGGGTTGGGCCGCGAAGAAGTGCGCGAGCGCGTTCGGCAGGCGATGGAGGCGGTGGGATTGGGGTTTGAGGAATTTAAAGACCGTATGACGTTTAGCCTGAGCGGTGGGCAAATGCGGCGCGTGGCCTTGGCGGGTGTATTGGCTTTGCAACCCGAAGTCTTGGTGCTGGATGAGCCGACCTCTGGCCTCGACCCGTTTAACCGTAGCCAACTGCTTGGCCGTATTTTGGCGCTGCGTGAACGCGGCGTGACTTTGGTCATTATTTCGCACAATATGGATGAGTTGGCGCAGGTGTGCGACCGGCTGTGCGTCATCGCCGATGGCCGCACGGTAATGCAAGGCACACCGCGTGAGGTTTTCGCCCGCGCCGATGCGTTGCGGGCGCTTGGTCTCGATATCCCGCAAGTGACAGACGCAATGCAGCGCCTCGGCGCTGGCACAGTATTGACAGTGGCAGAAGCCGCGACGTTATTTTAGATTTTGGATTTTAGATTTTTAAATCTAAAATCCAAAATCTAAAATCCCTTCTTAACATGTCTCAATCCACCCCTATCGCCCGCCCGCCGCGCAATATGCGCAATGAATTTGAGTTGTTGCGCAATGTGACGGTGGGGCAATATATCCCTACCGGCTCAGTTGTGCATCGGCTCGACCCGCGTGCCAAAATTATCGCGGTGCTGATTTTGATCTTCACCGTTGTATTCACCAAATCACTCATTGCGCTGGCCTTGCTTACACTGCTGTTTTTGGGCATTGTGCTGCTGGCAAAATTGCCGGTGCGCTATGTTTTGCGTGGGGTGACGTTGGCATTGCCGGTCTTGGCGTTTATTTCGCTGATGCGGGTGATTTTTCCAAATACCGGCGATGATGGCGGCAAGGTGTATTTCTCGTGGCTGTGGATGAGCGTCACCCGCGCCAGTATGCACTTGCTGGTGATGGGCATGATCAAAATTTTGGCCTTTATTTTCCTCACCAGCGTATTGACCATGACGGCGACGACGACAGAAATGACGCACGGCATCGAGCTGTTGCTTAAACCGCTTGAGGTGATTAAAGTGCCGGCGCATGAAATTGCGCTGACCAACATGATCGCGCTGCGTTTTGTGCCAACGTTGGCCGAGGAGCTTGAGCGAATTTTGAAGGCGCAGGCCAGTCGTGGCGGCGATGTGGCCGTGCGGAAAAGCCAGTGGAACCCGTTTAAGGCGGCGCGTGCCATTTTGCCGATGGTGGTTCCGTTGTTTATCAACGCTTTGCGGCGGGCCGAAGATCTGGTGCTGGCGATGGAATCGCGTTGTTATATGGGTGGCAAAGGCCGCACCAAATTTGTGCAATTTACCGCGCGTCCGATAGATTATGTGGTTCCGGTCTTGGCGCTGCTGGTATTCATTGTCGTGGTCGCAACCCCTTGGCCGTCTATTCACACGTTTGTGCCGTTTTTGGGTCTTTAGTTGTTTAAGTAAATTATTGATAAAAGCCTAAAACACCAATTTCGCGCTATTTTTATGCCATCAGATCTAAGCATAACCCAACACCGTGTGACCATTAATGGACACGAAGTGTCATACACGGCTATTGCTGGCACGTTGACGCTGACGCAAGAAACCGACAAAAAAGATACTGTCACTGAAATTGTGGCAGAAAAGCCAAAAGCCAATCTCTTTTTTGTAGCCTATGTGCGTGACGATATCTCAGACGAGCAACGCGCGAAACGCCCAATTACATTTAGTTTTAATGGCGGCCCAGGTAGCAGCAGCGTATGGATGCACTTGGGTTTGCTGGGGCCAAGACGGGTGCAAATGGGGGATGCCGGTGCATTAACCGCCCCGCCTTGGCACTTGGTTGATAATGAATATTCACTGCTCGATGAAACCGATTTGGTGTTTATTGATCCAATCGGAACCGGCTATAGTCGCGCAGTATCGGGTGAGCGAACGAATGAATTTCACGAATTTAAAAAAGACATCGAAAGCGTGGGCGATTTTATTCGTCTGTATTGCACCCGTTATGGACGTTGGCGCTCGCCTAAATTTATCATCGGTGAAAGTTACGGCACCACTCGTGCGGCTGGGCTAAGCGGTTATTTACAAGATCGGCACGGCCTTTTTCTGAATGGCCTTATTTTTGTCAGCACGACCCTCAATTTCCAAACGATTCGCTTTACACCCGGCAATGATTTACCTTTTGTGCTGTATTTGCCGCCGTTTGCTGCGGTCGCATGGTTTCATGGCAAGCTTGATGCATCATTACAACAAAGCCTAACCCACGCCATTGACGCGGCCCGACATTTTGCCAATGGTGAATATGCCGCCGCGCTCATGCGGGGCACAACCTTAACCGCTGCCGAAGAACAAGCGGTGGCCGAAAAGATAGCCCATTTTATTGGCCTGAGTGCCAATTTTGTATTGCGCAGCAATTTGCGGGTTGATATTACCAACTTTACGAAAGAACTATTGCGCAGTGATGGCAAAACAATTGGACGGTTAGATGCACGATTTACCGGCTATGATCTCGGCCCAACTGGCGACAAAATTAACCTAGAGCCGAGTTCGCTGGCTTATAACGGGCCATATACCGCCGCCATTTATGACTATGTGCGGAATGAGCTTAAGTATGAAAGCGATTTGCCCTATGAAATTATGAACATGCAAATCAATTCTAACTGGCGATTTCACGATTTTGAGGGGCAATATGTAGATGTCAGCGAGACGCTGCGACGGGTCATGTGCAGTAACACGCATTTAAAGGTGTTGGTGTGTAATGGGTATTATGATCTCGCCACGCCCTTTTTTGCCGCCGAATATACCTTTAACCATTTATATTTGCCCGCTGTCTTGCGCAACAATGTGCAAATGGCCTATTATGAGGCTGGGCACTTGATGTATGTTCATTTGCCCTCATTACAAAAACAAAAGCAAGATTTAGCCGTATTTTTGCGCAGTGCAATCGCTTCTTAATAGATCAGCATATCGTCTTTGGGGGAAAGATTTAGCTGCGCACCTATAACAAAAAACACGCCGCTGCAATTGCAGCGGCGTGTTTTTTGTATTACTTTTAAACCCAAATCTTAAATTGACGAACGCCCAGCGCCGCGATCAATGCGTTTCCATGCCGCCACGACGGCGACAGTGATGACTGTCGCAATGATGACTTCGGCGATGATTTGCGGGATGAGCGTGACCACAACCGCAGCCGGGATGAGACCCAACACAATCAGCATCCCAACGACCAAAATCGTATTGGTGAGTGTGCCGAAAATGCCTGACAGCGCCAGCGCCACAATTTCGCCTTTGCTGCGGAATGCGCGATAGACCATCGAGGCCACCACGCCAATGAACAAACGTGGCACAACCGACACCAACGGATTGGTAAACAAGGCGTTGCCAGTGCTTTGAGCCTGTAGCCAGCTAAACACCCCGAAGATACCACCCACCAACAACCCGACCAAGTTGCCCTCTAGCACACCCCCAATGATGGCTGGCACGTGCATGATGGTGGCACTGCCCGAAATATTTGGCACTGGGATAAAGCCCCAGCCGGTGAGACCAAGAATAATTGCAATGGCCGCCAAAACACCGGTAATAACAATTCGACGAGTATTCATAATTTCTAATTTCTCCTGTATAAAAAATATGGAATTAACCTTATTTTAAGGTATGTCGGTTAGATGTCAAGTCTAATCCATATCTTACATCTTAGAGAATGCTTAAATTTTTAGGTCAGTAGTCAGTAGTCAGTAGTCAGTAGTCAGATAGAAGAACCAAGAATCAAGAACCAAGAATCAAGAACCAAGAATCGAGAACCAAGAATCGAGAACCAAGAACCAAGAATCAAGAATCAAGAATCAAGATATAAGGTTTCCATCTGACTACTGACTACTGACTACTGACTACTCCTTACTCCCTTTATAATCCCACCCATCGCCTGCCGTGTAATGGGGGCGATAAAGCATAAAGAGACACAAATATCATGAAACTACACGAATATCAATCCAAAAACATTTTCCGTGCAAACGGAATCCCCGCGCCCGATGGCGATGTGGTGGATACCCCAGAGGCTGCTCGCGCTGCCGCCGAACGCATCGGCTTGCCCTGTATGGTCAAGGCCCAAGTGCTGACTGGCGGGCGTGGCAAGGCCGGTGGCGTCAAATTCTGCACCAGCGCCGATGCTGTCGAAGAGAAGGCTCGCAACATTTTGGCCCTCAATATCAAGGGCTTTCCAGTGCGCAAGGTCTTGGTCACCTCGGCAGCCGACATTTTGAACGAAATTTACCTCGGCATTGTCACCGACCGCAGCACCCGCCGCGCTGTGGTGATGTGCAGTGCTGCCGGTGGCATGGACATTGAAGAAGTGGCGGTGACGCACCCAGAGAAGATTTTGCGTGTGCCACTCGACCCATTTACCGGAACGCTGCCCGACTATGTGGCGCGTGACATCGCCGTGTTTATCGGCTTGCCCAAAGAGCATTGGGCTGATTTTGTCGCCATTGCGCAAGGCTTGGCCAAGGTTTACACCAAGAACGATGCCTCGTTGGCCGAAATTAACCCGCTCGCCATGACGGCGAACGCCAGCGGCCCCGGCGGCAAGAAGTTGATGGCGCTCGACGGCAAGATCGTGATTGACGACAACGCCATGTATCGCCACCCCGAACTAGAGCCGCTGCGCGACCCAGACGAGGATAGCGAAGCCGAGAAATTGGCCCGCAAGGCCGATCTCAACTACGTTTCGCTCGATGGCAATATTGGTTGCTTGGTCAACGGTGCTGGCTTGGCGATGGCGACGCTTGACGTTATTCAACACTTTGGTGGCAAGGCCGCCAACTTCCTCGATGTGGCCGGTGGCGCCAAGGCCGACAAGGTGACTGCGGCGTTGCGCATTATTTTGGCTGACCCGGGCGTGAAGGTCGTGATGTTCAACATCTTCGGCGGTATTACCCGCTGCGACGAAGTGGCAAAGGGCATCGTGCAAGCCATCAACGAGGTCAAGCCGACTGTGCCATTCGTGGCCCGCATTACTGGCACCAACAAAGAGGCCGGTGATGCCATTTTGGCCAGCGCCAACATCATCACCGCCCAAACCGCCGCCGAGGCCGCGCAAAAGGCCGTGGCGTTGGCGCAACAATAGTGGATAGTAGATAGTGGATAGTGGATAGTATTTAACTATCCACTATCCACTATCACTACCAACTATCCGCTAATGTGAAGCGGATAAGAC
>JAHBAL020000104.1 GCA_018500105.2 Anaerolineae bacterium | reverse complement strand
AGATGTGTATAAGAGACAGCGGGTAGATGAAGCCGTATGTATCGCCTCGATCTTCCAAGCCATTATTTACAAATTATGGAAAATGCGCCGCGACAATATTACTTTTCGCGTGTATGATCCCAATTTGATCGAAGAAAACAAATGGCGGGCGGTGCGCTATGGCTTAGATGGCAAACTGATTGACTTTGGCAAAGAAGAAGAACGCCCGGCCCGTGAACTCATTCACGAGCTGATTGAATGGTTTATTGGCGATGTGATTGACGAATTGGGCAGCCGTAAAGAAGTGGAATATGCCTATCAGATCATGGACGGCGGCTCTAGCTCAGACCGCCAATTGGCGACCTTCCAACGCACCGGCAGCATGCAGTCGGTCGTTGATCAGTTGATTGCCGAGACCGAAGACTTTTAGTCATTTTAGATTTTAGATTTTGGATTTTAGAGTTGGGGCGCTGATGATTTGGCGGTGTTCTGAATCTAAAATCTAAAGTCTAAAATCCAAAATCGAAATGCGTCGCCCTCTTACTTGGCTGCCACTTGGCATCACCCTGCTCGTTTATTTGGGCTATTTGCTGGTGATGCTGCTTTATGCTCGCTCGCTATTCTTGTTTCCGCTCGATTACGATCAAGGCGAGGGCTTCGAACTGTATGACGGCATTCGTTTGGCGCGTGGCGAAGGCATCTATCTCGACAACGCCCAATTTCCATTTTACGCCTCCAACTATCCGCCGGTCTATCGGCTGATGTTGGTCCCGCTGATTTGGCTGTTTGGCCCACACATTTGGGTCGGGCGGATGCTCACTTTCGCTTGCACCCTGCTCATCGGCGCACTCATCTTTTTAAATTTAAAATTTAAAATTGAAAATGGAAAATTAGGAGATGCTCGCCTCCCAAAATTTTCAATTTTCAATTTTCCGTTTTTAATTTCCACCGTGTCGGCGTTGGCGTTTTTTGCGGCCAATTATGTCTACCAAATCGCGCCATTGGCCCGCGCCCATTTGCCGATGGTGATGTTTGCCGTCGCGGGCATCGCTTGTCTCGACCGCGCATTGACATCCGCGCCGACCAGTGCTCAATCTCCAACCCCCAGCCTCAAATCACTCGGCATCGCCCTGCTCATCATCGCCGGTTTTACCAAATTGCAGGCCGTAGATGCGTTGGCGGCGGGGTTTCTATTTGCGCTCATCCAGCAGCCGCGTTGGGGGGCCAAAGCCTTGCTGGTGAGCGCTGTTGTCAGTGGCGTTATCGTGGTGGGGTTAAACATCCTGACGGGCGGGCAATTTTGGCTGAATGTGGTCGCGGCTAATGTCAACGAATACAGCCTCGACCAAACATGGCGTATTTACCGCGAGTGGTTTGGCCTGCAAGCCCCGCTCATTTTGTGTGCCAGCGCCTATGTGTTGTGGGATGTGCCTGAGGCGATTCGTGCCCGCACCTTGCGCCGCATCGATGTTTGGTCGTTTTACTTTGTCGCTGGTTGTGCAATGGGTATGTTGACTGGCAAATGGGGCGCTGGGCCGGCCTATCTCATCGCCGCCATCGCCGCCGCCTGTGTGCTAACCGCGCGGCTGTTTTTCAGGATTTTAGCTTTGGCTGAACACGCTAAAATCCAAAATCTAAAATTTAAAATCGCCCTATTTGCCAGTGTCATTTTTCTTTGGCAAGCCGCACTCAATTTGCATTTGCCGACATCGGGGCGCATATTTGGCGTGTTGGCGCGGGTGTTGGGGGTGCATGAGCAGCAGTCTTATCCACCCTATCCATATTACGACAGCATTGGCTACACCCAGCTTGGGCATTTACTCAGCCCGCAAGATTTGGTCTCGGCGCAGCGGTTGGTGCAATTTGCCAAAAGCGTAGATGGGCCAGTGTGGAGCGAGGAAGCCATGATTACGCTGCGAGCTGGAAAAGATGTGGTGACCAATCCCACTCAACTTTATAATCTAGCTAAGAATGACGCCCTCGATACTCGTGTGATGATTCAAATGATTAACGAGCGGCGTTTCGGCCTCGTCATCTTAAAAGCGGAGTTTTACCCGCGTGAGGTGTTAGAGGCGATCGGCAAAAACTATGACCGTCAATACCCATCCACCCAAATGAACGGGTTCGATTACTGGTTGTTGACGCCCAAAACAAAGTAGAAAGTTAGAAGTGCTAAGTGCTAAGTGCTAAGTTTTAATACTTAGCACTTAGCACTTCCAACTTAGGACTAAACATGAGAGCATTCGTATTAAGCGGGGGAGGAAATCGGGGGCCGTTGCAAGTCGGGGCGCTGCGGGTGCTGCTAGAGCGCGGCATCATGCCCGATATCATCGTTGGCACGTCGGCGGGGGCCATCAATGGCTGTTGCTTGGCGATATCGCCGACCGTGAAACAGACGCACGAAATGGAGCGGCTGTGGGTGCGGGCCGGCGATCGTAGCCTCATTTATGTTGGCCCGGCCACCGCGTTTATGCGCATGGCGCGGGGCAAAGATTTTATTGTGAGCAACCGCCCGCTGCACGAAGACATTCGCCACCGCGTGTTGCCGCCCGACAAGCAGCGTTTTGGCAGCCTCAAGATTCCGCTCTATATCACCATTGCGCATCTGACTAGTCACACGTTGTATGTGTATGGCGACGACCCCGATGCCTTCATCGCTGATGCGGTGGTGACAAGCGCTGCTGTGCCGGGCTGGTTTAGCCCGACCTATCACGAAGGCGAGGTATATGTGGATGGTGGCGTGGTCTCGGCCTTGCCGATCCAAGTGGCGCTCGACAAAGGCGCAACCGAAATTTGGGCGCTCGATATTGCCAGCGTCATTGATCCGGCAGTCCCGCCATCTGGCGTGCTGATGTATCAAACGTATGCTGTGCGGCCCGTGCTTTATCGGCATTCGCTGCGCGAGGCCGAGCTGGCCGCCCGCATGCCGGGGGTAACGCTGCATCATGTGCCGATGTATAACTTTCCTAATATTCAGCTCGGCGACTTTAGCAAGACCCGTGATATGGTTGATTGTGGCGTTCAGGCGATGGAGGATTATCTCGCTAACCCAACGCCCAACCAAGTGCGTTATCCGCCGCGCCCGCCCGAAGCAAAATTGCCACAAGGCCCCAAGGGCACAAAGCCATTTTTGTTGAAATAGTGTAAAGACTTCGTTGCTGGGCTTGCTGAACCACGAAAGATACGAATTATCCCAATTGCTTAATCAAAGTGGACGAGGTTGTAGGGGTAAGGCATTCACCAAGGCATCGCCCCCAAGCGTAAATCGCTCAATGGGTGACGGCGAATGCCGTCGGCATTCGCCTATCTGATGCGCGAGCCAAATAACGCTACAGCAAGGTGGGGCAAGGCATTTGCTGGCTTTAACGGGTTGACGATTTGTGAAATGCAAATGCCTTGCCCCTACAT
>JAHBAL020000219.1 GCA_018500105.2 Anaerolineae bacterium | reverse complement strand
CCGTTCGAGCTACCCACGCCACTATTTATTTAAGCACTTAGCACTTAGCACTTAGCACTAGGCCCTCCCCTAAATGCACGCCTTAACAAAGGCCTTAAACAGCGGATGTGGGCGATTCGGTCGGCTCTTAAATTCGGGGTGGAATTGGCTACCGAGCATGAAGGGGTGGTCGCGCAGTTCGCTGATCTCAACCAAATGATTATCGGGCGAGACACCGCTAAAAACCATCCCCGCCGCGCTCAATTGCTTGCGATACTGGTTGTTAAACTCGTAGCGATGACGATGACGTTCATGGATGGTAAAGGCGTGTCCGGTAGTAGCGGCGGCCTGCGCCACATCAGCCTCAGCTTCGGCATAAGCCCGATAGGCGTGGGTTTCGGGCTGCAATTTGCACGGATACGCGCCAAGACGCATCGTGCCGCCCATGTCACTAATATCACGCTGGTCTGGCATCAAGTCAATAATCGGATGAGTCGTCGCGGGATCAAACTCAGTACTGTTCACCTCGTCCGTGTCAAGCACATGCCGTGCAAATTCGATACACATAATCTGCATTCCCAAACACAAACCAAGATAAGGCACTTTATGCTCACGCGCATACGTCGCGGCCTTCACTTTTCCCTCGATACCACGTTCGCCAAAGCCACCCGGCACCACAATGCCATGCGCCGCCATTATGCGTGCCATCAGCTCACCGTTTTTGTCGCGCTCAAGCTGTTCGCTGTTAATCCAATCAATCTTAATCGTGCGATCACACGCCACGCCCGCATGATAAAGGGATTCGCGCACGCTGAAATAAGCATCAGGCAAATCAGCATATTTGCCCACAATAGCGATTTTAAGCTCAGGTTTGGGGCGCTGAACCGCCAGCATCATGGTCTTCCAATCCGTCAGATCAGCCGGACCACGATTCGGGATATTCATTCGCTCGCAAATTAGATTGCCAAAACCAAGTTGCTCTAACAGCAACGGCACTTCATACAAACTTTTTACCGTCGGCATGGGAATAACGGCCCGTGCATCCACATCGCAAAACAACGCCAGCTTGCTACGCACATCGTCATCCACCGGCAAATCGCTGCGGGCAATGATGGCATCGGGCTGAATACCGGCCCCGCGCAAATCGCGCACACTGTGTTGCGAAGGCTTGGTTTTTTGCTCGCCGGTCGCGCCCACCATCGGCAAAAAGGTGACGTGAATATACATGGTATTGTCGCGCCCAACGTCACGCCGCATTTGGCGGATGGCCTCGAGGAAAGGCATGGCTTCGATATCGCCCACCGTGCCGCCAACCTCGCAAATGATAATATCGGCATTCGTGGCCTTGGCGACCAAAGCGATACGGCGCTTGATCTCGCTGGTGACATGCGGAATGACTTGAATGGTTTTGCCGAGATAATCGCCGCGCCGCTCTTTTTGCAGCACCTCGTTATAGACTTGCCCAGTGGTAAAGTTGCTGGCGCGAGTGAGATTCTCGTCGGTAAACCGCTCGTAGTGGCCCAAGTCGAGGTCGGTTTCGGCCCCGTCCTCGGTCACAAATACTTCGCCGTGTTGATAAGGCGACATGGTGCCGGGGTCAACATTTAGATAGGGATCAAGTTTCTGGATGGCGACGCGCAACCCGCGCGCCTTCAAGACGCGGCCCATCGCCGCCGCAGTGACGCCCTTGCCAACTGAACTAACGACACCGCCCGTGAGGAAGATAAATTTTTTCACGGGGCTTTATTTTAAGTGATAGTGGATAGTGATAGTGGATAGTTGGTTGATTGGTTGGTTGGTTGATTGGTTGATTGGTTGATTGGTTGTGATCGTTTGGAAATTTATGTGTAACCCTACCCCCAACTATCCACTATCACTATCCACTAACCACTAACCAACCAATCAACTAATCAACCAATCAACTATCCACTAACCAACCAACCACCCGCAATCTGGTCTAATAAAGGCCTATGTCGCCATCATCGCAGTTTACAAAACATTTGGGCGCATTGGCAATATTGGGGCTGGTGTGTGCCAGCAATTTAAGCCCAATTGCCACGCCAGCCCATGCCCGCACGCCTATTCTCGACGCCGGATTCGCCGATAACTACCTCACCGATTTCGACGAAGGCACCGACTTTGCCATTTTGCCCGATCAACGCATCTTGGTCGCTACCCAAGCCGGGCGCGTTTACCTTGTGCAAAATAATCAACGCCAACCCACACCCGCGCTCGATATCACGGCGCGTGTGTGCGACAACTGGGAACGCGGGCTATTGGGCATCGAGGCCGACCCGAATTTTGGCCAAAACCGCTACGTCTATCTCTATTACACCCATCGCGCCCAAGTGCCCAAAACCGAGTGCGAAACTTCCTTAAAACCGATCAACCGGCTGTCGCGCTTCGTTTTTGGCCCGTCAAACACCCTCGATCTCAACAGCGAAACTGTTCTGATTGACCATATTCCGGCGGTGATGGGCAACCACAATGGCGGCGGGATTCGCTTCGGCGGCGATGGCTATTTGTATGTCGGGGTCGGCGATTCTGGCACGGGCGGGCAATTGGCGCAAAACTTGGGCGAATTGTCGGGCAAAATATTGCGCATCGCGCCCGATGGCGCAATCCCGCCCAACAACCCATTTGCCAACCAACCCAACGCCCGCCGCTGCGGCAACCCAAACGGTGTGCCAAATGGCACAGGCCCGTGCCAAGAAGTGTTTGCCTATGGCTTGCGAAACCCTTGGCGCATCAGCTTCAAGCCCAATACCAGCCAGTTTTTTATCAACGACGTGGGGCAAGGCATCTGGGAAGAAGTGAACGATGGCGTCGTCAACGCCAATTATGGCTGGCCTATGCGCGAAGGCGGCTGCAAAAAAGATTCACGCACCGACTGCGATTCGGCCCCAACCTTTACGGTCCCGCTCCACGCCTACGACCATCGCAACGGCTGTTCGGCTGTCACAGGCGGGGCATTTGTGCCCCAAAATGCGTGGATTGCGCCATACAGTGGCAATTATTTGTTTGCCGATTTGGTATGTGGGCGCATTTATGCGCTTTTACCCACCGCCAACGGCGACTACACCGCCAGTTTGTTCGGCTACGATCTTGGCTCGGTCCTCACCATGCGCTTTAGCACCGCCGACAACGCGCTATATTACCTGACCTACAACTACTATCGCGGAACACAAAGCGAATTGCGCCGCATTCACTATGTCGGCAATGCCAACCTTGCGCCCAATATCAGCGCCGGGGCCGCGCCACATTATGGCGCAGCCCCGCTCACGGTGCAATTTAACGCCCAAGGCTCCGACGCCAACAACGACCCGTTGCGGTATGTTTGGCGATTCGGCGATGGCACGCCGTATGTGGTGACCACCCAAGCCAGCATCAGCCACACCTACACCGCCAACGGCATTTACACCGCCAGCGTGACCGCGCTTGACGCGCAAAACGAAAGTTCGCCGTCATTCGAGATGCGAGTAGATGTGGGCAATCGCCCGCCCACGTTAGCCTTTGTGAATGAGGCCACGACCACCGCCTACGCCGTCAAACAACCCATTCACCTACAAGTGAGCGCCACCGATGCCGAAGACGGGACCGTGCCACCCTCGGCGGTGCAATGGCGCGTCTTTTTGCAGCACGTTGACCAAAACAACTCGCAAAATAGCCATGCGCACCCGTATGTCGCGCCCAGCCTCGGCCACAGCCTCAGCTTCATCATGCCCCCGCCCGAAGATTTAGACGCGATGAACAGCTATTTAGAGGTGCAAGTATCGGCGACAGATGCGCAAGGCTTGATGAAAACGATCACCCGCACAGTGCAACCGCAATGGGTAATGGTGAATTTAGACACGCTCCCGAGCGGCCTCGACCTCATGCTCAACGAGCGCACCGTGACAACCCCCTACACATTCACCTCATGGGCCAATTACAACCTCAGCCTGCGTGCCCCCGCCAGCCAATTTTTAGGTGAGCAAACCGCCGTGTTTGCCAATTGGTCGAGCAAAGCCGCCAGCGCCCATATTTTCAACACACCGGCGCAAGATACTTCGCTTATCGCACAATATACACTGCTACCCAAGGCGCTGAACAAACGCGCTTGGTTGCCGGCGCTGAGACGATAAACAGCCATAACAACAAGTGAGGCGTATAATTTATATATGTTCGACTACATCATCATCGGCGCTGGTTCGGCGGGCTGTGTGCTTGCCAACCGCCTGAGCGCCAACCCACAACATCGCGTCTTGCTGCTCGAAGCGGGCGGCCCCGACAAACGGCAAGAAATCCATATTCCGGCGGCATTTTCCAAGCTTTTTCATGGCAAAGAAGACTGGGATTACCAAACCGCGCCAGAGGCCGCGCTAAACAACCGCGAACTCTATTGGCCACGCGGCAAGGTGCTGGGCGGATGTAGCTCGATGAACGCCATGATGTATGTGCGCGGGCATCGGCGTAGCTATGACCGTTGGGCCGAATTAGGCAATGAAGATTGGGGCTTTGACGACGTATTGCCCTATTTCAAACGGCTGGAAAATGTGGAACGGGGCGACAGCACTTTAAATGGTGTGGGCGGGCCGCTCAATGTGGCGGCGCAACGCTCGACCAACTTGCTCACCCACGCCTTTGTCGAGGCGGGGGCAACGCTAGGCATCCCGCGTAATTCTAACTGCAACGGGGCCGAGCAAGACGGCATCGGCCTCACCCCTGTCAACCAAAAGGACGGCAAACGCCACAGCGCAGCGGCGGCCTACCTCACCCCCATTCTCAAACGCCCCAACCTGACCGTGCTGACCCATGCACAAGCCAGCCGAATTTTGTTTGAGGGCAGGCGAGCAGTCGGCGTGACCTATGTAAAAGATGGCGTGACGCATGAGGCGCGGGCCGAGCGCGAGGTGATTTTATGCGGCGGCGCGATCAATTCGCCGCAACTGTTGATGTTGTCGGGCATCGGTCCGGCAGCACAGTTGCAGGCGCTGGGCATCACCCCGCTGGTGGATTTGCCGGGTGTGGGCCAAAATTTGCAAGACCATTTGTCATGCGGGGTGATGTATGCTTGCACGCAACCAGTGACGTTGGCGGGGGCTGAGAAAATAGGCAGCGTGCTCAATTTCTTGCTGTTTAAAAAGGGCTTGCTTACCTCGAATGTCGGCGAGGGCATCGCCTTTGTGCGCACACAACCCAATTTGCCCATGCCCGATATCGAGCTGATTTTTGCACCCACCTATTTTGCCGCGCACGGGGCGGCCAATCCGCCGGGGGATGGCTTTACGATTGGCGTGATTTTGTTGCAGCCGCGCAGTCGGGGCTGGCTGGGGTTGCGCAGCGCCAGCCCAAACGACGCGCCCGTCATCGTGCCCAATTACCTGAGCGACGAGGCCGACCTGCGCACAATGTTGGCAGGGGTGAAACTAGCGCGGCAAGTGGCAGCCGCCAAGCCACTTGATGCCTATCGCGGGGCCGAATTTTGGCCGGGCGCGGCGGTGCAAGGCGACGATGCGCTCATCGCCTATATCCGCCAACGCAGCGAAACGCTCTATCATCCCATCGGCACCTGCAAAATGGGTCAAGACCCGCTGGCAGTGGTAGACACCCAATTGCGCGTGCATGGCGTGTCGGGCTTGCGCGTCGCCGATGCCTCGATCATGCCGACCATCAACAACGGCCACACCCACGCGCCAGTGGTCATGATCGGCGAGAAAGCGGCAGATCTTCTGAGTTGATAGTGGATAGTGATAGTGGATAGTGATAGTGGATAGTGATAGTAGATAGCGGATAGCATACAACTAAAATTACTATCCACTATCACTATCCGCTATCAACTAATCCCCATCATCCGCGTCCGAATCCCCCCCCAGCGGGTTAATATCGTTGACGAAGCGCACGAGGTCGGCCATGGTAAATGTGCCGGGTCTTTCGGCGGGGAAAATGGGCCGCCACATTGGCTGCTGACGCAGATACGACGCGGTATCGTTGTGCAGCAAGCCCCAAAATACCTCGGCAACGAGCCGACTGCCGACTGGGCCAAGCGTAAAGCCGCCCTTGTCTATCGGCAACGGGCCAAATTCTTCACCGCCGTTTCCATACAATTCGGCCTCGCGCAAAATGTAATACCACAACGGCGTGTTGGCATTGACCTGCGCATTTGGCGTGCCCACTTCGTTGGGCTGCAAGGTAACGGCGCTCATGGCTTGCGCCACCCGTTGCCCAGAGGGCAACCCAACTTGTTGCCCACGCAACAAATTGCGCACCGCCAAGGCGTGCAGCACTGGGTTTGGCGCATCTTCGCCCGGCACGCCGGGCACGGGGTGCAGATGGAAAAGGGGTTCTTCGAGCTTGGTATCGAATTTATGGGCCTTGTTTAATTTGCCGCCCCCTAGCTTGTAGAAATGGCTCCAATTGATGATCCAATTGCTTGGTAAGGTGGGCAGCCCCGCAAGGCCGCCTGTGCCGGTAAATTGGAACAATTGCCCAAGTGTGGCATCGGGGAAAAAGCGGTTATAGCGATAATCGTCGCGGATCATGCTGTGGCCCATGCGATAGGCAGCAGCCGAAAATTCAAACGGCATGAAGGGGCGTTCATCGCTGCGCAAACGATAAAACATCGGCCCGGCTTGCTCGATTGAGCGCGTGACGCCAGCCCATGTAAAGCGCTTGACAAAATCGTGCCATACAATCCACTGATAATGCCATGTCACCAAACGACGGGCGCGGCCAAACGGCGATTCGTTCGGGCGGGGGATGTCTTGCTCTGGGGTGAGCGTGGACAACGTATCGAGCACCTTGTTGTGAAACTTGAGGAACAGCACGTGGGTTTGCGCCACAATCAGGTTTTCGTCGTTGCGCGGGTCGCCGATGATGGCTTTTCGGCTGGCATCACGCGGCAAATCGTTTGGAAAAGCGCGATCGGCGGGGGCAAAGGGCAACGGCGAGGTATTGCCGATCTTAAATTTGGCCGCAGTGGGCGGGCCGACATACATGTCGCGGCTGTCGGGATGGCGCGGGCCTTTGCCATACAGCGAATCTAGCTCAAGTTCGGGCGAGCGTTGTTGCTCGTTGGGGCCGCTGGGGGCGCTGAGTGGGCCTTGCGAATCGAACGATAGGTCGTGGTCTACAAATTGCCCAAAATAAGTGTAACCAGCGGGCACCTCCGAGTCGTCCTCTTGGTCTTCATGCTCGACCATGCTTTGGCCGAGCGCAACCAGTGCCTCACGGGGCAGGTTATTGGCGGGCAGGTCGGGGAACAATCGGCCAAACCGACCGCGTGGATGAGACTCAATATCGCGTTTTGTGGTGCGTGCTTCGGCGGGCGATATGTCGGTGAGCGGTTTGCTGTCGCCGTGCCCAAAGTTTTGTGTTGGTGACGACGCTGCAATGCTCTTCTTGCTTTTTTCTTTTTTAGCCATTTTTTACCTCATATCTCTCGTTTTGCATGTTTTGAGAAAGCGCGTTTAAGCATGTTTTCGGGGGACGGAAAACAGCGATGCAACGACATGTTAAATGCAATCTTTATGCAGTTAAATAATAGCGCATTCTAGGTAAATGTCAATATAAATATCTACGAAATTATCATTTGTCATGTTTTCTGAGTTCTGGGTGAATTCTCATCAGAACAAGCCCCGAAAATAATAAAAAGCCGGTTTCGCTCGCCTCTCCAAGCCACGCTTGAGAAGCATTAGCAAAACCGGCCCTGCATCAACTCGAAACCTGTCCTAAGCAATTTTGGCGGGTGGCGAATAATGCGACAATGTATCCAGCCAGCGACGTTCGTCTGCGCTCAAGCGCCAACCCAATGCACCCAGTGCATCGTCCACATGGGCGGGGGTATCTGGCCCCAAAATCACCGATGAGATGTAGTCATGTTCCAAAATCCAACGGATGGCGACTTGGCTGGGCGATTTGCCATGTGCGTCGCCGATCTCGATCAGCGTTTGCACAATTTGGTCGGCTTGCGGGGTCATAAAATGGGCAAATTGCTCACGATAACGCGCATTGTCGGCCCAAGGCGTGCCGACGGGCGGCACTTGACCATGCCGAAACAGGCCAGTCAACAAACCGATCATCAAGGGGCTGTAGGTTACCATGCCCAGCCCATGTTTTTGGCAAACAGGGGTCAAGTCTGGCTCAATCTCCCAGCGGTTGAGCAAACTATACTGGTTTTGAATGGCGACGAAGCGATTTAACTGCGCTTTGTCGCTTTGCCACAACGCCTCGACCACTTGCCACGCCGGAAAATTGCAACAGCCGATATAGCGCACTTTGCCCGCCCGCACCAAATCGTCGAGCGCACGCAAGGTTTCCTCAATTGGGGTGTTGTCGTCGAAAATGTGCAGCCAATAAATATCAATATGATCGGTTTGCAAACGGCTCAGGCTGCGCTCGACCTCGCGCATGATGTGATAGCGCGATAGCCCTTGATCGTTGGGTTTGGGGTTGTCGCGCACCTGCTGCCGCACTTTGGTCGCCAATATCACATCGTCGCGGCGGCCCTTAAGCGCTTTGCCCACCGTTTCCTCTGATCTGCCATAGCTGTAAAAATTGGCGGTGTCAACAAAGTTGATACCAGCGTCGAGGGCATGATGGATGGTGCGGATGATGTGCGCCTCGTCGTAATTGGGGCTAAACAAATAGCTGCGAAAAGCCGCGCCCAAACACAGCCGCGAAACTTGCATGCCGGTCTTGCCAAAATAGGTGTATTCCATAATTTACTTAACTAATGTTACGCAAGGCTCAGATTTTCACCACAAAGCGCACAAAGAACTCAAAGATTTGTATCCAAAAGCCTTCTTTTCTTTGTGTCCTTTGTGTCCTTTGGGCACTTTGTGGTGAAGTATTTAGCTTGTGCGTAAAGTGAATTACTTAACTCCAGCCCGAATTACCTTTGCTGCTCCATACCGCGCCGGTGGTATATGTATTGCGCTCAGAGCATAAAAACTCGATCACCTCGGCCACCTCATTGGCATCGGAATAACGCCCGATGGCAACGCCCGGCGGGTTGGCAAGGTGCGCATCGTCAAAGCGCGGCACGACCATCTCGGTCAGGGCGCGGCCCGGCTCGACCCCATTCACAAACACGCCTTGTTTTGGAAAGGCGTTGCCCAAGGCCATGACCAGCGACCACACTGCGCCCTTAGACACACCATAAGACGTGTTGTGGGTGGCCCCCAACCGTGCCCCCGATGTGATAGTGACACAGCGGCCCCAGCCGTGTTTGAGCATATGCGGGATAGCGGCTTGGTGACAATAATGCACACCATACACATTAATTTTGAGCGTTTGGTCAAATACGTCGGGCGTGATGTCGAGATAGGGCGTTTCTTTGCCAAAAATACCGGCGCAACACACCAATATATCGAGCCGCCCAAAATGGGCGACGGTTTCGGCCACCATCGCATCAACCGCGTTTTTGTCGGTCACATCGGTGCGTAGGTAAATGGCGCGTTGGCCGAGCGCCTCAATTTGGCGCAGCACGTCTTGGGCGGCTTGGTCTAACACATCGGCGATGACAATATCGCGCCCGGCTTGGGCCAAGCGCAATGCCGTAGCTGCGCCGATGCCACGTGCGCCGCCAGTCACAATCGCCACCCGCCGTTCTGTCGGGGCAGCAAAACGCAGTGAAATATCCATACGATATATTAACGCATTTTGCGCAAGGCTAAATATTTAGAACTTGCGCAAGGCTTTATTTTTACCACAAAGGGCACGAAGGACTCAAAGATTTGCATCACAAACCCTTTCTTATCTTCGTGAACTTTGTGTGCTTTGTGGTAAAACATTTCTTATTTGCGTAAGTCCTATATTTTTAACCACGAAGCCCACAAAGATCACAAAGATCGCTGGGTTAATCTAAAATCGGGATGTTTAGCTCGGCGGCTAAGGCGCGAAAATAGGCCACCACTTGCGGCAAGTCGTCGGTGGTGCAGCCTTCGGGCAAAATGGGGTAATCGGGCGAGAGCGCGTACATCCGCGTGAGCACCGTGCGAAAATCAAGATGACCTTTGCCCGGGCAGCCATCTTGCAAATGCAGCGCCAGTTTGTCTTCGGCCCACACATCTTTGGCGTGGCAACTGACAATGTGCTTGCCCAGCACATCAAAATGCCGGTTGATGGCCTCGGTGCTGTGCCACACCTCCTTGAGCGTGATCCAATTGGCGCTGTCATAATCGCACGTCACCCACGGCGAATTGACCTCATCCAAAATTTCGGCGGTGATCTCAGCCGTCTCAAGCGTCACCAACTGATGGCCCTCCATGCTGAGCAAGACGCCGCAATCCATCGCCACCGGCGCACACGCTTTTAGGCTTTTCACCAATTGGCGGCGGGCCGAGGCGGTCCAGTTGTCGGGATGTGGAAACCAAGGGCCGTTGGGATTCATCGAGCCGGGGCCGGTGTCAATGCCACGCGCACCCATCCACCCCGCCAGCCGCAGCGCAGCCTGCAAGGTGCGCACACTGTCGGCGCGGGCATTTTCGTCGGGCGTGATCAGGTTTTGCCAATAGCCGGTGGCCTGCATCATGCTGAGGCCATGATCGGCCAACAATGCCCGCAATGCCTGTGCCTTGGCCTTGGGGGTGCTATGGGGGTTGTCTTTGCGCAGTCGGGTAAAAATGCCGCTAAAGCCAAGATCGCGCACCCGTCGGCACATCGCCGGAGTGATGTCGTCCATGCTGTCGGGCAGGAAGCAGCCGTTGAGTCCGAGTTTCATGATAAATCCCTCGTAAAAGCTTAGGCCGGCAAGCCGTTTGGAGGCATTTTAACCACGAAAATCACAAAACACACGAAAGGGAATTCTATTTTAGTGTGCTTCGTGTCTTTCGTGATTCAGCAAGCCCAGCGACTAAGTTTT
>JAHBAL020000085.1 GCA_018500105.2 Anaerolineae bacterium | reverse complement strand
GGCTCGGAGATGTGTATAAGAGACAGGCGTTCTGGGTCGCCGGGCAATTGCACTTGGGCGGTGTCGCTGGCGGGTGGGGCGTTTTGCAATTGCTGGCAATAGGCGGATGCCATTGGCAGAAACGATTCGAGCGGCGTAAAGGGCGAAATTTGCATCGCCATGACCAGCACGCCATTGCCCCATTTATAACTGGCCGACCCCGACGGCCCGCTGCCCGACAACGCGCCGCCCATTAATTCGCACATGACGCTCAAACAATAACCTTTGTGCCCGCTCAACGGTGCGCCCATCGGCAACAAGGCCCCGCCTGCGTAAAAATCATCGGGGTCAATACTGGGCGCGCCGGCTTTGTCAACAATTAGCCCCGCCGCTAATTTTTTTTTCTTGGCGCGGGCTACCTTCAGTTTGCCCTCGGCGACCCCAGAAGTGGCGAAATCAATCACGACTGGGGCTTGCTCAGCGCCGCGTGGAATGCCGTAGGCGATGGGGTTTGTGCCGAGCAAGCGGGTGCGGCCTCCATGTGGTGCGACCAAGGGCGATGAATTGCACAATACTGTGCCGATCATGCCGTTTTGGGCGATCCATTCGGCATATTCGCCCAAGCGCCCGATGTGGTTGCAGTGTTGAATGGTGACGGCCCCCATGCCGAAGGTGCGGGCGAGTTCGACGGCGGTTTGCGCCGCCAGATGGGCGGCGGGCTGCCCCCAGCCGTAGGCCCCATCTACGACCGCAGTAGCCTGCCATGTGTGGGCGATGGCGGCCCGCGCCGCTGCTTGCACGCGGCCTTGCGGCACATAGCCGATGTATTGCGACAACCGAATAACGCCGTGCGAATCGTGGCCGGTCAGGTTGGCTTCGACCAAGCCGTTGCTGACGACGGCGGCGAGGTCGGCGGGCGTGCCCACGCTTTCGAGCATGCGCTGGGCGTTTTGTTTTAGGGTTTGGGCTGAAATAATTGGCATGGGCCGAGTATACGTATACTCGACACGATATACACCATTGAGGCTATATATATGAGCATATTAACCCAACTCGCCTGCGCACTGAATCGCAACGACGAAGTGCCGAACCAAGAACTGGCGCAGCGCATCGCCGAACGCGGTGATGCAGATGCCGTGCAGGAATTGGTCGCCAATTTGGCGCATAAAGATAAGGCCATTCAAAGCGATTGCATTAAGGTATTGTATGAAATTGGCGAACGCCAGCCCGCATTAATCGCGCCGCATTGGCAGGCTTTTCGACGCTTGCTGCACAGCCACGACAACCGGCTGGTGTGGGGCGCGATGACGGCGCTCGACAGCATTGCGGGGCACGCCCGCACCGAGGTTTATGGGGCGTTGGACGAGATTTTGAGCGTTGCTAACGTCGGTTCGGTCATTACCAAAGATCATGCGGTGGGGATTTTGTGCAAATTGGCCCAACAGCCAGATTATGCCGCGCGGTGTATGCCGTTGTTGCTCAAGCAATTGGTGAACAGCCCCAACAATCAGTTTCCGATGTATGCCGAGAAGGCGGCTGCGGTAATAGATGAGGCGCATCGGGCGCGGTTTTATGCCATTTTGGCCGAGCGGGTCGAGGTGCTGGAGAAGGCGTCGCAGCAGAAAAGGGTGCTCAAGGTGATGCGGAAGGTGGGCTGAGTGAGGTGTCGAGCAAGTAAATTGCGCAGATGCAAGAAAACGCAACTTTTGATGGTGCAATTAGATTATTTTGAGCTTGCCAATAGAACTCATTAGATAGGCAAGGATGGGTTGATGTATTTGATTTACAAGACGGTGTTTATAAATCATTGCTTGTTTAAATTTAATCATTGATGGCATTGAATGTGTTGAATTGGTTTGAAAATAAAAATAAGGTCCCAAAATATGAGAAATAAAAACAAAATAGTTGCTTTAGTGTTTTTCATTGTTTTTGCTGTTTTTATGGCGGCGATATGGAGGCAGAACAACTTGGTGCTGACCACAAACTCAGCACATGATCGCTTGCAAAAGGCATTGCAAATGGCACAAGCGGCTGGAAGTTATCGGGTGAATGTTGTTGCCAAGCAAGTTGTTCGTAGTTTGCCCGATGCAGATGCACGATTTGCGGTTGGGCGACCTGCTCAGTCGCATAGTTTGCAATACCAGATTGAAGGGGTGGCTCAAAATAGTCATATTTTGCGTTTAGCAATTCATACCAATAACCTTGACTCCTTAATCCCCCAAACCAATCAGTCTTCTAATTTGAACACCTCGCAAGATGTACTCATTGTGGATCAAGAAATTTATGAGCGCAATGGGGATGCGTGGGTGCGTAAGCCTGAGATGGCCTCAACCCCGGGCCTCAGCCGCGATAGTTTGGCATTGCTAGGAATCGCACGAGATGTGCAGCAACAGGATGACCGCAACTTGATATTTAAGATTAACAGCCAAGATGTTTTGCCTTGGATGTTGCGCCAACGAGGGTTAAACGACCAGCAAATTCAGTGGTTTTTGTTGAACAGCCCCAAGCTAGACTATAGCGGCGAAGGGGTATTAACGCTGGCAGACAGTGGCTTGCCAGCCCGTATCGCCATGCGGTTGTCTTTCAATCACGATGGGCCAGATGCGTTTAATGCCGATGCCGAAACGATTAGCACTTTTTCTGATTTTGGTCAATATTTTGACGCCAGACTTTTTGATCCCAGCTTGGCTCCGCTTTCGTTTCAAAATACGGCTTTTACCTCGTTTTATCACCTAAAAGATCTGGCTTTGGCGATGCTAATGGGGCTGTTTGCTTTATTGTTGATTGGCATGATTGCATTGCCCTCGCGTTTGCGGCTTAAAGTATTTTCGGTCATCTTGTTGCTGGCACTGTTGTCGCCGAATGTTACTGCGATTAAGGCGGCATTTGAGCAAAAAGACAAACCTAAACCACAAGAAAGTGAGCAGCAAGCTCTGAATCGCAACTTGGCAAATTTTCGGCGACAAAATCTGAAAGATCGTTTTGCGTCTGTATCTGCTCCTGCGCTTAACCCCGAAGCCGACAATGATGGTGATGGGTTGCCGAATGGTTATGAGCTTGAAATTGGGCTGAACCCATATGCTAAAGACAGCGATTTGGATGGGGTGAATGACTATGACGAAATTTTAGGCAAGACGTGCGGTGCTAAAACGGTTACAACTGACCCATTAAACCCTGACAGCAATTACGATGGAATACGCGACGGGGATGAGTTTCATGCGAATGGCTGCGGCGCTGATGCACATTATCCAAATGCTTGGAGCGATGATAATGATGGCGATGGTGTGCCTGATAATCTTGACCTATCGCCTTTTTCGAAATCGCCTAAGATGGGGCATGTTGGCTTAGATGGGGCCAGTCCTAGCACTTCTGGCGTCAATTTGACCCTTGATGTCAAGCCCAATGTGCCGTTAGGCATCGCTGGGCAGCCGCAATTATTTTATGTTGATTTGCAAGTGCGGCCTGCTCAAAGTGAATCACTCAACTATGCATACAAGCCTCATGCGTTGGCATGGCCGTTTGGTGATGATAAAGGCCAAGTGCAAACCCCGTTGGGGGGCGCATTCTTGGGGCGTGTAGGGAATCTAACACTGGCCCCGTATCTTGAAATCCAAATTGAGAATGAAGATCAACTGCCTTCGCCAGAATATTTGGCAGACTACGGGGTGGCTGTTACGACAACGGTGCAGGGTTGCACCGTCAATTGCGCTTATCGTTTGACTTTGCCTTTGAGCACAGTTGAGCATAATGGCGTACCGGTGGCGTTTGCGTCACACTTTTTGTTTGGCTTTCAAAACAGCGAAATTTACCAAATTAAGTTGCAAGATATGCGCTTAAAGTGGGCGGTTCGGGGCGATACTTATCGCCCGGGGCCAAATGGCACATTGCTGCCGCCGCCATCACTGATCGTGGTTTACGATGAGCCATATATCTTGACTGGGGCAAAGGTTAGTGTGCAAGCGGGCGCACAGGTGGCGGTGTTGGGGGCGCATGCCCCGCCCCAAGCTGAGGAAGGTGATCACAGCACATTGGGTCAAGCTGCTTATATGCGCGGGGCACTCGAAGCGCGGTTTTTAACCGGGCAATTGTCTATTGGAGATATTGCGCAACGTTTTGGCATTGGCAGTTCGGCGACAATCACTGAACGTTGGGGGTTGACGCAAACATGGGCTGTGGCTAGCGCAACTACTTTCTCGCATATGGATGCGATGTTGCTTACGACCAACGTTACGCTGACACGGCAAGTATTAGACACTGCCTATCCTGCTCATAATATTACGCCTACCCTTGTCATTGCAACCCAGCAAAGTTCAGCAGATTTCAACCTCGATGATTATAAGAACCCGGACTATGACAATTTGGTGATGGATTTGTGCGCTAAACCCGTTGTCACTTCACGCGGTCTTAAGTTGAGTAGTTATCGTTGGAATGCAAATTCGGATAATGGCGTGGCTTTGATGCGGCTGCGTGCGTTTGATACAGTCGCTCGTACCGCTACGTTGGGGGCATGGGAGCAACTTGCAAACGAGCAAATTTTAAAGCACGTGGCTGACAATTATCAGAGCGTCATCAATACAGCGCAAGAGTATAGTCAACAAGCCCAAGCTTATATTGCGGCTGGCAAAGTTGCAGTGCAGCAACTTTATCAAATGTGGCATTCGGGCATGTTGGCAATACAACAACTGGGTTCGATTGACTGGAACAGAGTAGAAGATGCACTCACTGATGTTGCTTTATACCAACGCCTTACGCATTGGCTTGGCGATCGTGGCTATGTGCCCAATAGCTTGGTAAGAGCTGTGGATTTTATGGTGGGCGTTTTTCAAACGCAGGGCGGGCCGGTGGCGTGGCTTGAAAACCAATACAACACCGTTTTGCAACTGGTAGATAACGTCGGCAATCTCTTACAAGGCAGCATTCCGACATTTACCTTTAGCAATTTGGTTAATGGCCTGAAAAACACAACGCTTAGTGACGTGCTGTCGTTTACACGCATGGCGATTGGCGTTATTAACTATCTTGCCACGCTATTGGGAAGCAAGTTTTTGGCCGATGTTGCTCATGCCGTAGGTGTGGTATTGCAAGTGATCGAAACCGCACAAAAAATATATAACTTGATGCAGGCGGTGATTACAGCAGTAAAAGTAGGGGTAACTAGCCTTGTATCTGTCGCCATGAATATGCTTTCTAGCATTGCAAAACCATTATCGGTTGTGGGGGCAGTTTTGAATATTGCCTTTACTTTGCTCACTTTATTTATGCAGTTGAGTGCTGGGGGGCTAAGCGCGGGGGCCGTTTTCTATTTTGTGGCGAGCGCCGTTGTCGCGATTGTCAAAACGATTGTGTTACTGGTCATTGCTGCATTTGTGCCTTTCGGGACTATATTAGCAGCCGCCATTGCGATTACCGATCTTTTAATCGGCCTTTTGCCCGAAGCAGTAGGCGATGTCGTGCGTTGGTTTGTTGATCCAATTAGTGCGTTTATAGGGTTATTTCAACCCGATCCTCCCAGACAAGTTACCTTTCTGTTCGGTGACCCGTCTTCCGAAGGTTTTCGATTGGGCACATACCCCAATCACCCCTATGGTATGTTATTGGCAGGCGAACCGTTTTATGCAGAAATGACCACTACGGTGAGGATGTCTGGCGATGGGAATGCGCTTGATCATGCGAATGCCAATGTTTGGCTTGGGCGGTATGCGAATGGCCGCAAATGGTTTTACTTATGTGGAAAAGAGCTAGATCAGTTTTACGGACAAACAGATCAATATGATTCGCACGATTGCCAAAATGTTGATATTCTTATTCCTGCCCAAGATGGCTGGAGGTATCAGTCGAGCCAAGTGAAGCGTATTGAAAGCAGTAAGTATTTAACTGATGTCTCAGGGCTACAAATTTTGGGCGTGAAAGCACTTGTTAAAGACTTTAAAATCCAGTCTCGGCTAGATGTTTTTCCGGCGTTCCCAGCCATTAATGGTGTGGTCAATATGGATCAGACCTTCGACTTCAATTTTGTTACGCTATATGACGATGCGTATAAAATTAATGCTTCGAAGCCAACTCTCCCATCTGTTGCACCTGTGTATTTTGATATTTTGCCGAAATCAGTCGTTGATTTTTGGACTTGGGGTAAATTGGTAAGCAAAGATCAAGATGGCGATGGTCTTGTTAATGCACAAGATAACAACTTATGCACAGGCATTTACTTTATCCCTAACACCCATCGCTCAGTGGATAGCGACAATGACGGTATTAGCGATTTACAAGAACGAAATTTAGGCACCAATCCTTGCTATTTCGACAGCGATCAAGATGGTGTGGCGGATGGGCGCGAACGTCAAGTTGGGCTTAATCCATTAAACCGAGATACGGATGGAGATGGGTTATTGGATGGCGATGAATTGGCTCAATGGGCCTATGACGCCAATACACTGGCCTTGGGTGGACGCTGGCAAATTGCCCTTTCGCGCCCTTACCTGAGTGCCCGCACCGGACAAGTGTTGCCTCAACCACAGGCATTCCCCAACCCACGCCAAGCCAATTATGATGCCGATCATCGAAAAGATCCGCGCGAAAAAAGCCGCCTGAGCAGCCCTATGTCGCGTAATAATGTTGCCGTAGACGAAGGATTGGCCTTAAATATTGATCAGCAATATCTGTTTGGGGGTGGCACAGAAATATGGTTTACTTCGCCAAAATGGGAGTTTGATCATGCGCCTGCCATTGGGGTGCAGGTTGATATTACATTGCCGGTTGCGTTTGCAAATTTGCAAATAGCAGCTAGTTTAGTTGCCGATGATGGCAGTGCTCCAGATACATTGGCGACGGCATTGCCAGTTCAAGGCAATCATTATCGTTTTGCATTCCCGCCGGTTACATTGGGTCGGAGTGTGTTTATTCACCTTAGCGGTATGCCTACGATTGTGTCAGAACCTGTTAGTGTTACTGCGTCTATCAGCTATAGTGTGCTGGGAACCAGTTATCAATTAACAGAAGAAGTAGAACTTTTTATTAATCGTGGGGGGCCAACTGTCGAGCTAAACGCACCAGAAGCGAATGCATTGCTTGGCGTTGGGTCACATGCTTTTAGTGGCTTTGCCATAGACCCACAAGGGATTGCTTCGGTCGAAATTTGTTTGACCTTAGAACTCGCCTGTTTGCCCGCCGAATGGCGACGGGTGAACGACGCACGATATTGGATGACGAGTTACACTTTCCCAAGTAATGGGCATTACGCTTGGTTTGGGCGAGCTTTTGACAGTTATGGGGTTGCTGGGCCAGTAGCCGGTCCGATATATGTGGATGTAGATGTGCAAAATGCGCAAGCAGCTTCATTCGATTTGGTTAGCACCCAATATCTATCCACGACCTTAACCAATGGCTGGCCGATGATCACGCTCACTGGGAAAATCAGCGATACGGCAGCGGCTTTTGCCAGCGGGGCTGGCGCAGGCACATTGGTGGTGCAAGGCCGAACTCAACAATCTTATCAGGTGATGGCCGCTAATCCGGGGGCGCTGGTTAGTCCCTTTGCCTTTACTTGGACCTTGCCAATGGGTTCAGACGGAAATGCAGCACTGCATGCACAACGGGCCTATACGCTTTTTGTTGCCCCCAAAGATCAAGCTGGCAATGGCGGAGGCATTCCGGGGCAATTAAATGTGATCGTAGACGATATGCCACCGCTGGTGCAAGCGAATTTGCCACAAACCTATGATTCAACCTACGCACAAAACACACTTGTTTTAAGTGGGCGGGCCGATGATCAAGCCATATTGGCGGCCCAGCAACGCACCCCGCATGATGGCGTGCGCTCGTGGGCAAATCCGAACACACGGTTTAATCGGGCTGTTTATTCACACGGCGCAGAGCGCGCATTTGTGGCGGGCGATTTGAATGGTGATGCGATAGACGATATTGCACTCATTGACTATCCAACAGGGTTATTGCAGGTGGGCATCTTCTTTGGCAAACCCGAAGGATTTGCAGCTAGTTTAACCATCACCAACGCTAACGTGCGCTTAACTGCGAATGAAAGCCCCGTTGGCGCTGCCTATAACCTTGCTATTGCTAGCGGCAAAGACGGAGATGTCAATGGCGATGGTATTGGCGATTTGCTTGTTGGTGACCCTTATAAGGAGCGTGTCTATGTGATTTTGGGCAAACGCAGTCCAATTGGCGCGGCATGGAAAGCCCAAGATGAGCTTGATAGCTTTGCAAATTACACCTTGCAGCCGGGCACAGAAACAGAATTTGGTAGCTCGGTAGCATTTGCCGGTGATGTTGATGGTGACGGTATAGGCGATATCTTGGTTGGCGCACGTCACAATGCCAGCGGGCCTGATACCACCCAACTGTATTTAGGCCGCGAGCGAGGCGCACCCATGCTCGCCACCACCTTTACTGGGCGCACTTGTGGCGCTTGTGCAGGGGTAATTCCCAAATTATCTGGTTTGGGGGATACTAACCGAGACGGTCTGAGCGATTTTACAATTTCTGTTGGCGCCGGAACTGCTTACCTGGTCTTAGGGCGGGCTTGGGATGACTGGCCTACAACCATGAGTCTCCCTTCGAGTGCCGATGCTGTCTTTCGCGGGCTGCAAGGCAGCGGTGCGCCAGTTGATTTGGTGTTTGATGTGATTTATACCGGCGATGTCAACAAAGATGGTCGCAACGATTGGCTGATTAGCGGGGACAAAAACGCTGATCAAGGCCGTGCTTATATTCTTTTCGGGCGCGATTCTGTGAATAATCCTTTTGCTTCACCCGCCGTTGCCGATATGAGTTTGTTTGTCCTTAACCCTTATCGCATTAGTGCTGTGGCTGCATTGGGTGATCTTGATCGTGACAAAATGCCAGATTTTGGTCTAACCTTTGCAGACGGCGCAAATAGTCTTGTGTCTGTTCGCTTAGGTAAAAGCATCCCTTATGGTGAGAGTGCCGCCATGCAAAATGCGGTTGGCAATATTGCGCCGACAGCCAGCAACCAATCGGTAGGGAAGTGGATCAGCGCAGGCGATATGAATGGAGACAGTGTGCGCGATATTTTAATTGGTGCACCGGGCGACGGCGCTAGCCAATTATTCTTGGGCCGCAATTCCCATGATGCGGTTAGTGGCATTGCCAAAGTTGAAATTGGCTTGTCGGGACCTGTTGCGGGAAATAGTCGTTTGACTGAAACCTTGCCTGCTACGTGGCACACGATGCCGCTGTTATCAACCTTGGGTGGCGACGTGGCGACGTGGCGTGGAAACATTGTGACCAATGGTTTTGCAAATGGCGAATATCGGGTGTATGCGCGTGCAACCGACCGAGCGGGGAATCAATTGCAAGATTCTGGCTGGTATATTGGGTCAATAGCGTTTCGCAATAATGCCACTGTCCAAGTATTGAATGATGGTGTAGATACAGTTACTTATACCCCGAATATTGAAGTTACGGTTGGCATGAGTGGCACAATCACGGGGGATCATACATTTGCACGGGTTTGGACCGGTGCGCGTTGGGTGCGGCTGCCCATGACAAGTGGAAACTTTAGTGTATTTGATACGTTGCTGCGCCAAGATTTACATCAAACCACCGTGCGTAGCGTTGCCCGTGATGCTTTTGGGAATAAAACCAGCAAACATTTGGCGCAAAATATTGACTTTGCAGTGGCTGCGCCGACGTTAAACGCCAATTTGCCATTAACTTGGCATGTCGCAGAGTCGTCGCCTACATTGGTGATCACATGGGTTGTCCCATCTGATGGCAGTGGCATCACCGATGTTTTTGCAGGGATTGACACAATTTCAAATACGCAACCAAGCACAAGTAATTGGCTGGGAAGCATGAACGCTGTTTTGAACACACCGGGGGCTTATTATGGGCATGTGCGGTATGTGGATGGGGCGGGGAATGCCCGAACACGACATATTGGCCCATTTGTGATCAATCGTTTAGCAACCCCTTCTTACGTGCATGTTGATGGTTATATGCAGTTTGAAGGCACACCCAATAATGGTGGAGAGACGGGTGAATATCCGATCAGCACTTACCTAAATTACGACCCATATGCTTTGGGTAAGCCCGCCTTGTATGGCACATGGCGTTCAGATACGTTGTATTTGACTCATAACCATGCTGATTGGGATAGCGGACGTGGGCTAGCCATTTATCTTGATTCGCGCAGCGGCGGACATGCCAGCACATTAGGTTTAGGCGACCCAATTCACACCCTGCCGATGGATGCTGATTTTGCAGTGTTATTTGCGAGCAACACCTATACTTTCTATGAAAGTGTGGGCGGTAGTTGGGTGGAAATGGCGACCATGCCGGGCGAAGTTGCAGTGCGAAATGCCACTGAATTGGCGCTGAAGCGTGCAGATTTGGGTAATAGTGGCAGTGCTATCGGTGTTTTAGCCTATACCATTGAGAATGATACTGTTACTGGTGTCTTCCCAGCCGCTGCACGTCCATCTTCACAGTCTGTGCTGAGTGGGAGTTTAAGTTTTGCCGGAAATTCAATGTCTCCGCTGTATTTAGGGTCGCCGATCAACAACGTTTATCCGGTTATTGCGAATGGGTTTGCGGCTCAAGTGCTAGATCTCAAAGTTGCCGGCGAATTTGATAAACCTGAACTCTGGGTGGGGATGACATCTACATTAAAAGTCGCCATACAACATGATGGTGTATGGGGATATAACGTGCCGATTACGTTGACACTAGGCGATGGGCAAACCTCGCCACCGCTTGGTATTATCGGTGTAAATGGCGCGATGTGCGAGAGTTGCCCAGCCAATGGGACAGTTTGGCGGGTACGTGTTGAAGGCAATCCGCTCAAAAATATCAGTTTTGTGGTTTCTGCCACTCAACCCATTACTCAAGGCGTATTTGACATACCTGTGAAATTAATCATAGGTCAATGGGGGTTGCCGAGCGAGGCTGAAAAATCGCTGCAACGCACTTTACGGGTCAATCATTTAGTAAACACTGTGAGCTTTGCCCCATCAGATTCTTCTATTTTCGTGCGCCCGGGCGTGGCGAAGTTTGGAATAAAAAATGGGGTTGGGCCAATGTGTTACCAATTGGTCGAAGTAAATACGGGGACTGGTTGGCGCACCTTGTCTAGTAATATCATCACCAATACTTTGGCGCAAGCTGAAACCCAAGTATGGCAATTGCGCACAACTGGCCCAAATGGGTTGGTTTCGTCGATTGAAACACTCGAAGTGCGGGCTGATCACATTGCGCCAACTGCCACACTTGGAAATAGCAATTTGATCACCGGGGCCATTGCCGTATTTTCAGGAAATGCGAATGATAATGGCAACCTTGACCATGTTGAGATGAGCCTAAATGATGGCCCATTTGAAAGGGTTG
>JAHBAL020000563.1 GCA_018500105.2 Anaerolineae bacterium | reverse complement strand
AGATGTGTATAAGAGACAGATTTTAATGACATTGAAAACGTTTTATTTTCAATGAAACTAACCACTAAAAAGATACTGTGTCTTGGTTAAACAATTTTAGCGAATTTCATGCGCTATCTATTTCACCCTCTAACGGGCGGCCTGACAATGCGTTTAACACATTGCCATAAAAAATATCGCGTGAAGCCTGACGGCCATCATTACAACTGCCGATGTGCGGTGTAAGAAAAATATTGGCAGCGGGGTCAGCTTGTGCTAATTTTAGCAATGGATTATCAGCCGTAATAGGTTCCCATTCGTAAGTGTCGAAAGCAGCTCCGGCCAAATGCTGGCTGCGAATCGCCTCGGCAACGGCGTGTTCATCAATCACGCTACCGCTACCGGCATGGCACAAATAGGCCCCCTTTTTCATGCTGGCAATACGTTGGGCATTTAGCCACAAATCCATTTCTTCGGAATAGGGCAACAACGACACCACAATATCGCTTTCGGCCAAAACGGCTTCGGGGCTGCGATAATGAATGCGCAATTGCCGCTCAACATGCGACGGGTATTGCTGGCGCTTTGAATAGAGCACCTTGCAGCGCCAAGGCTGCAACAACTTCGCCAATTCAGTCGCAATTTCGCCAAAGCCCAAAATGCCCACCGTCTTTTCAGTCAGCAATGCCACGCGACGCGTTCGGCTCCAATTAAACGAAAAGACATCTTCGGTGGTGCGCTGGGCGCTTTTGCCAAAGGTTTCGGGCGGCTGAAGTAGCGTGTGTTGCAATGGCATTCCGGCTCGCAACAGCATCAGCATCTGCAACATCATCTGCTCCGCCACCGCCAACACCCCAACCATCGGCTTGATGCACACGGGAATGCCCAATTCGCGGGCGGCTTGCAGATCAATATCGTGATACAACGAGCCGACCCGTTGAATAATCTTAAGCTTTTTGCCCGCCGCAATCAGTTCACGATCAACCACACCCGTGCGCTCGGTGATAAGCGCATCCGCATCGGCAATTTGGGTCAGCAACTCGTCGCGGGTGATCTCGGTGTTGCGAACCATACGAATGTCATAGCCTTGCGGAGCAGCCTCAAGCCGCCATTCGCGTTGCTGTTTGCCCAATGGGCATAGGTATAAAATCTTAGGGTTTACGAAAGACATGTGTGATTGCCGTATAAATATACAAACTGGATTATACTGTATCATACCACTTTACTTTACATTTGTGTAGTAAATTAATACAAAACATGAGCACCGAAACTGCCGCCGCCATTGGCATGCGAATCAATGCTTTGCGTCGTGAACGCGAGCTAAGCCTACGTGATTTGGCCGAGAAGTCTGGGTTGACAGCGTCATTTCTCAGCCAAGTAGAACGCGGCATGGTCAACACCTCGATTGATTCGCTACGTCGCATCACCACCAGCCTCAATATTTCGTTGGTCGAGCTATTAGGAGATGCACCGCCGCACGAGCCAGAGCCGCAAACCATCGAGGCCGCAGTTGTGCCGCTCAGCCGCCCGCCCTTGCCGAGCAACGCGCCCACCACCAACGGCAAGCATGGCATATTTTCGCCCGTCATTCGGGCCAATAATCGCCCCACCCTCCATTTCCCCGATTCGGGCGTGACCTACGAGCTGCTCACCGCCAGCCGCGCCTATAAGGTCGAGGCGTTTATGGGCAAATTGTCGCCCGGCACAGACATTCCGGCCCGCCCCCTGCCAGAGCCAACCGAGCAATTTGTGTATGTGCTGAGTGGCTCGCTGTTGGTCGAGCTAACCGACAATAGTTATGTGCTCAACACCGGCGATTCGATGTATTTTGACGGGGTGCTTGTCACGCGCTTTGCCTGCATCGGCAACCAAGAGACCACCGTCCTGTTCGTCATTACCCCGCCGGTTTTTTAATATAAGCGAGGCTTTCCCAAAGTCGTCTCGTCAGGCTCGCGAAACAGGAAATCTATAACGTTGTAATCCCAAAGACAGCATTGATTCACAAGGCAACAAGGAAACAAAAGATCGGATCAATACAAATATATCTCGGACATCTTCATTGAACAAATCGCCAGTTTCATCTAAGATCAACCCCAACATGACACAACTAACCCCTATTTATGAAAATATTAAAGTTGATTCTGGTGAAGTCGAAGGCACACTGATCGAATTACACGACCCCAAACTTTACAGCCGCAAAGCAGTAATCGAAGGCGTGCAAGGCGGTTTTGATGCCATCACCGATGCCCATATCGCGCAATATCGCGAATATGGCTTTTTATCCATCGAAAATGCATTTAACCCCGATGAAGTGCGCGATGGGCTAGATGGCATGGTGCATCTGATCAACGGCGGCAATCCCGACTTTCGCGGGGTGCAATTCGAGGCCAGCGTGCGCGGCAAACTCGATACCATTAGTAGCCAACAACACCAAGATGCGGTGCGCAAACTCATGTGGTTTGTTGATTTTGAGCCGCGTCTACATGCCTTGGCCTATCACCCCAAACTCATCGCCCTGCTCACCCAACTCATTGGCACATCCCCCACCATGTTCCAAGACATGGGCCTAATGAAGCCGCCCAAAATCGGGCGCGAAAAGCCTTGGCATCAAGACAAAGCCTATTTTAATATTGACCCGCGTGAGCGCGTAGTCGGTTGCTGGCTCGCACTTGATGAGGCAACGGTTGATAATGGCTGTATGCACCTCATGCCGCAATTCCCATTGCGCCCCATTGTGCATTTTAAACGTCGTGACTGGCAAATTTGCGACACCGAAATTTTGGGCAATGAGTGTGTGGCCGCGCCACTTAAGCCGGGCGGCATTTTGCTGTTCGATGGCTTTCTCGTGCATGGCACACCGCACAACAATAGCAGTGCTCGCCGCCGCGCAGTTCAATTTCATTATCGCGGCAACCAATACCCAAAAATTGAAAATACCGATCGCTTAGCCTTGTTTGGCAGCGAAGGCAAAGACGTTTATTGCTAAAGCAAATTCCGAAACGATGAAGGGCCGATTTCCTCAACTTAGGGCTTACGCACATTAAAAATATTTCACCACAAAGCGCACGAAGCACTCAAAGGGTTGCATCATAAAATCCTTCTTCTCTTTGTGTTCTTTGTGTTCTTTGTGGTAAAAATGAAATTTCACGTAAGTCCTGAACTAACGCATTAATTTAGCCCGAAACTCAGTCGGGGTGTGGCCTGTTTTTTGGCGAAACTGCTTAGAAAAGAAGAAAACATCTCGAAAACCCAACACGACGCTGATCTCACCAATAGAAAGACTTGTTTCTGACAACAACTGTTTCGCACGGCTAATGCGTGCGGTAATCACAAATTCTTGTGGCCCCTGCCCAATGATTTGGGTAAAAATGCGCGAAAAATAATCAACGCTATAACCCATTGAGCGAGCCAACTCGGCCACCGGCGAAACCCGCCCGGAATATTCGCGGATTTGATTTGCCAATTGCTGCATCATTTCTTGCTGTCGTTTTTCATTCTTTTTCTCATTTTTTAAAGAGGCAACTGAGCGGGCTAAATGGGTCTGTTCGCGCACCAAATCTGACACCCTGTCTCTTACACACATCTGACGCTGCCGACGAATGCATCGGTGTAACTATCGGTGC
>JAHBAL020000539.1 GCA_018500105.2 Anaerolineae bacterium | reverse complement strand
TGTCATTTTCAAAATCCGATTTTTACCATGATCTTGTCACTCGTCTCTTCATTATTCGTTACAATTTGAACAAGGCATTGGCATTTTGACCACTACCTAAATTGTCACGTCACCCCGAAGCGCAGCGAGGGGTCTTTGCGGAAAATCAGCCCGACGATTAAATTTCCGCAAAGATTCCTCCTCGTTCCTCGTGCTCAGAAACTTAGATATATGCATATATTTGATGCGTCATCCCGATACGAAGTGAGGGATCCCTATCGCCTCAACCCATACAAACGTCACACTGGCTTGGCAAAACTTTGGCTGGCCTGACGACGTATTTGCTGGATTTCATTTTTGGGGATCCCTCGCTACGCATCGGGATGACCCATTGAGGTGATAAGTTTCTCCCCCTTGCTGGACGCTGCACCCTCGCCTGCGTCTATGTATTCGGAATGACCCGCAAAATATATGCGATCAAAATCCATTTTGACTCAAAAGTTGGTATTAGAGGCCGTATAAAAACAAAGTTCGTCGGTTTGCGACAAAAAAATCTCTCGCAAAGAACACGAAGTTGAATCGAGACAAATATCTCTTTGTGTCCTTTGTGTTCTTTTACACCATTATGTTCAATATTCAAGATATCACCCGCCCCGACCCCGCCATTATTAAGGCGCTCGAAGGCATCGGCAGCGCCACCGCCAGTGGCGAACTGTATAAATTGGGTATCAAAAATCCACATATGACCGGCTTGACCTCATGGAAAAAGGGCAAAAGCGTGGTCGGGCCAGCCATCACCCTGCAATGGATGCCACGCCGCGAAGACATGAGCGCCAACAGCGAATATGCTGACACTGAGCTGCAATTGCACCGCCACGCGATGTATCACGCCCAACCCGGCGATATTATTGTGGTAGATGCGCGGGGCGATATGGCGTCGGGCGTGTTTGGCGAAATGATGCTGACCTATTTTATGGGCAAAGGCGGCTTGGGCGTGGTCATTGATGGCTGTATTCGTGATTGGACACACGCCGAGCATCTCGACATGGGCATGTGGCTGCGTGGGGTGACCCCCAATCATGGTTGGCAGCACAAAATTATGCCATTTGCGGTGAATGTGCCAATTGCCTGCGCCGGGGTGTTGGTCATGCCGGGCGATATCATCATCGCCGACAACGACGGCGCAATTTCAGTGCCCGCCCACCTCGCGCCCGAAATCGCCAAGTTGTCGAACGAAAAGAACGAATGGGAAGAATTTACCCGCATGAAACTGGCCCAAGGCGGCGACTTGCGCAAATATTACCCATTAAATGCCGAAGCACAAGCCGAATTTAAGGCATGGCTGGCGGCGCAAAAAGCAACACACCCGTAAACACAAATAATGAGTGACGTATGAGTTACACTAATCAAAATATCCATGCTGTCCAACAGCCAAACTCAACCGCTCACTCGCCTTGAAAACGCACTCGTCGGGCCGATGCCAAACCACGTGCGCAGTAATATGCGCATCGAACTCTTGGCCTCGCTGGCCTATGGCCCCTTTCAGGCCGCATTAATGTTTGTGCCAGTGGTGCTACAACGCTTAGGCTCGTCTGCCGAATTGATCGCATTTTATCAATCCGCCAGTTATATTGGCTTTTTGCTCGTGCCACTCACGGCACGGTTCATACCCACACGGGGCTTATCGGGCTTTTTGGCAACCATATGGTCTATTGGGCGCAGTTTTTTTGTGTTAATGGGGCTTGCGGCCAGCGCACCAATCATGTTGTTGCTTTCGGTGTTTTACTTTTTTTTCGATTCCTTCCCCTCACCCGCATACACGCGGGTCATTCAGCTCATTTACCCGGCCAACATACGCGGGCGTGTCTTGGGTTATGTGCGCATCGGCTTGGCAGGCGGCATGTTATTGATCACGCCCATCTGTGGCTGGGTGCTCGACAATCTTGGCTATCTCTGGCTATTCCCCATTTGCGGGCTTTTTGGCATACTGGCAGCGCGTTTATTTGGCCGTATTCAAATTGACGAAAGCAGCACCCCCGCCCAAGAAAAACGCAGCCCAAGCCAGCTTTGGCAGGTGCTCAAACACGATCGCCGCTATCAATATTATTTGCTGGCGGTGACATTTTTTGGCTTTGGCGGTCTCATCCCGGCTGGTTTTTATCCGGCGGTCTTTGTTGACCGGCTCAATTTGTCTTATACCGAGGTTAGTTTGCTGGGCGTTGCCCAATCGGTTTCGTGGCTAATTGGCTATTTGGTCTGGGGGCATTTTCTCGACCGTTTCAATGGCGTCGTCGGCTTACGAGTGGTGTTTGCCATCTTGTCCATCATCCCCATCAGCCACATGCTGGCCAGTAATGGCCTGATGATGCTACCGGCCTTTATCGCAGCGGGCTTAGGCTCGGCGGGGGTTGATTTGGCTTTTCAAAATTGCACCATCGAGCTGGCCCGCAACGACCAAACGTATGAATATGCCGCCCTGCAACGCACCGTCATCGGCATGCGTGGCCTCATTGCGCCCATGCTTGGGGTGTGGCTGGTGCAAATGGGCATGTCGGTAGATGCCCTGTTTGTGTTCGGCTCGTCGCTTTATCTGGTGGCGGTGGCATTGATGCTGCACCCATCATTTCGCCAATCAACCATTCTGTGAGTTATGGGTGGTGTTTGCCGCCCAAAAAAAAATAAATTATGAAACTAATTAATATCCAAACCGATCAAGGAAACAAAACCGGCATCATGACCGATGCCGATCATTTTGTGGATGTAAGTGCGGCTGGCAGCGTATTGCACATTATCAATAATGCCGATGCGCGTGCCCATGCCGCCGCCCTCGCCGCCAGCGGCGAGGCACAATCGCTGGCTGGGGTCAAACTCGGCGCACCCATCCAGCCCGGCAAAATCATCGCCATTGGGCTAAACTATAGCGACCACGCCGCCGAAAGCGGGGCAAAGCCGCCGAGCAAACCGATTGTGTTCGCCAAATTTAGCAACACCCTCGCCGCCCACGGCGACACCATCACTTGGTATGCCGACCAAACCCCCAATATGGATTACGAAGCCGAGTTTGGCATTGTGATCGGCAAAACCGCCTATCGCATCAACGATGCCGACGCGCTGAGTTATGTCGGCGGTTATGTGTGCGCCAATGACCTCAGCGCTCGCGATTTGCAATCGGGTGACGAAGGCAAGCAATGGGTGCTGGGCAAAACCCTCGACGGCACATGCCCAATTGGCCCTTGCCTCACCACCAGCGATGACATTCCCGACCCGCAAGCGCTCAACATCAAGTGCATTTTGAATGGGCAAGTCATGCAAAATTCGAGCACCGCCCAGATGATTTTTGGCGTGGCCAAATTGGTGGCATACCTCAGCCACTACTTCACGCTCAACGCGGGCGATCTCATCATCACCGGCACGCCGCCCGGCGTCGGCGCGGCCCGCAAGCCGCCCGTATGGCTGAAAGACGGCGACACCGTCACAATCGAGATCGAAAAAATCGGCGCGTTGACAAACAGCATTCGGGTGATTTAAAAGGTTTCACGCAAAGGCGCAAAACGCAAAGTAAAAAAGAACGTTTTGCATAAATCTTTGATTCCTTTGTGCGCTTTGCGTTTTTGCGCCTTTGCGTGAAATTCAACGTCACATGAACATTGACAAAAAATACCCCAGCGTCGCCGATATGGAAGCGGTGGCCTATCGCCGCCTGCCGCAATTTATGCGTGACTATCTGTTTGGCGCATTGGGCGGCAACGTGTCACGCCAGAAAAACCGCGACGACCTCAATGCCGTCGAATTGATGCCGCGCTATCTGTCGGATGGTCGCACCCCCGAAATTCGCACCACGCTATTTGGGCGCACCTACGATGCCCCATTCGGGGTCGCGCCGGTTGGCTTGTCGGGGTTGATCTGGGCCAATGCCGAACGCATTTTGGCGGCAGCCGCCAAAACGCACAATATCCCCTATACGCTCAGCACCGTTGCCACCGCCAAACTTGAAGATATTCGCAGCGTGGCTGGCGAACATGCATGGTATCAACTTTACACCCCAAAGGAGCCAGAGGTGCTGAAGCATCTGCTGGGGCGCTGTGAAAAAGTGGGCTACGACACCTTGCTGTTAACCGTTGATGTGCCATACGAAACCCGCCGCGAGCACGACATCCGCAATGGCGTATCGGTTCCCCCCGCCTTTAATGGCGGAACGCTGTGGCAAATGGTGACGCATCCCAATTGGGCCTTGCGAATGTTGTTTGCTGGCGTGCCAGAATTTCAAAATGTCAAGCCCTATTTTGCCTTGGGCAATTCAAAAAACATCGGCAAGTCCATCACCGCCTCCACCCATTTTATGCGCGAGCGCATGGGCGGGCATATTTTGCCGCCGCGTTTTGCCCAAATTCGTGATCTATGGAAAGGCAAATTGCTGGTTAAAGGCGTGATGGACCCAGACGAGGCCAAGCAATATATGGCGCTGGGGGCCGATGGCTTGGTCGTCTCAAACCACGGTGGGCGGCAGCTCGACGCCGCGCCATCCACCGTCAAGGTCTTGCCCAAAATTCGCGCTGCCGTCGGCCCGCATGTGCCGCTTATTGTGGATAGCGGCGTGCGCAACGGGCTAGACATCGCCCGCATGTTGGCGTTGGGGGCCGATTTCGTGATGATGGGCCGGCCTTTCTTATTTGCCGTCGCCGCACTCGACAAACAAGGGGGCGAGCATGTGATGAAAATCCTCAAGGCCGAGCTACGCTGCGCGATGGGGCAAATCGGCTGCGCACGATTGGAAGATTTGCCGAAGTTTTTGGTGTGATCCGCTGCGCTACAGTTATGACAACAACTGACATTGCCCAATTGACATCTTTGCCACCAGCGCCGTGCATACTTACGATAGTGGTCTATTAACTTAATTTGTAGAACCTTGACTTCGATGTCGATCTGTAAAAGATTGCATTCGAACGGCGATCAATCGCCGTTCTACGTAACAACGCCCGCTACGCGGGCTGAAAATTAGCCCATGTAGTAGGCGTTGTTATCTAGCGCAATCCTGAGCCTGACGAAGGATTGATCGCCGTTCGAGCTAGCTCATTCCGTCATTTATTTCAGCACAACAGCCTAAATTTGGGCAATGCCGCCCCCCCAATCCTCACTCCACCATCGCCTGATACGCCAACGCTTGAAAATCCTTACTCAACAGATCAACCCCCATCATAAATTGGGACATCATCACACCGATCACTTCTTCACGCGGATCAACCCAATAGTAAGTGCGAGCAGCGCCAGCCCAGCCATATTCGCCCACCGAACCGGGAACCCCTGACTCGGCCACATTCAACAGCACCCGTGACCCTAAGCCAAAGCCATACCCCGCTTGTGGAATACCATTAATCTCAATCGGCATTAGCTTGGCGGGCAAATGGTTCATGTGCATAAAATCAATGGTCTTGGGAGCCAGCAAGCGCACGCCATCTAATTTGCCGCGATTCAGCAACATTTGGGCAAAGCGCATATAGTCGGCGGCAGTTGAAAACAAGCCATGCCCACCGCGAGCAAAATGTGGGGCGTTGTGCGATGGATACGTCGCCTCAACCTCCTGTCGCCCATTCTTACCAGCCATCCATGCCGCCAAAATATCGCTAAATTTATTTCGGGCAATATCTGGGTGTCCATACATCGTCGCCAGCCGATGGCGTTTGTCGGCTGGCACTTCAAAAGCCGTATCGGTCATGCCAAGCGGGTCAAAAAAACGGGTTTGCAAAAAATCTTGCAGCGCTTGCCCCGAAATGACCTCAATCAAATGCGCCAAAACATCAATGGACATACTGTAATGCCATTTTGTGCCGGGCTGAAACGCCAACGGAAAACGGGCTAGATCGGCAATAACCTGCTGAAGGGGCGATTGCCCATCCCCCATCAAATTGGCCTGCCGATATTGCTCACCGACCGGCGAATCTTCGAGAAAATTGTAGGTAAACCCCGCCGTATGGGTAAATAAATCGCCAACCGTGATCGGGCGAATCGGCGCGACTTCTTTCCATCCGGCGCTGGTGTCATTCACCAACACCTTTACTTTGCCAAAGGCTGGCAAAAATTTGGCGAGCGGGTCGGCCAATTGAAAACGCCCTTCTTCATGTAACATCATCAAGGCAGTGCAAATAATGGGTTTGGTCATCGAATAAATCCGAAAGATGCTATCGAATGCCATCGGCACATTATTTTCGCGGTCTTGCCAGCCCACTTTGTCAAAATAAACCACCTGTCCACGTCGCGCCAACAGGGTGACCATACCGGCATAACCCGATTTTTGCACATATGATTGCAAAACAGGTCGAATACGCTCTAAACGGTTTACGCTAAATCCAACGGATTCGGGAGAGTGATAAAGTTCCATCCCCTTAGCTTAGCATAAGATTACGCTTACAGTAAAATAGATTCTTGTGCTAAGGCTGTTCAAAAGTCAGCATAGCGCTCAATACGTCATCTCCGCGAACGCGGAGATCCATAACGTTGCAAGCAAAAACGCAACAAACTCGTAAAAT
>JAHBAL020000183.1 GCA_018500105.2 Anaerolineae bacterium | reverse complement strand
GAAGCGAGGGGTCTTTGCGGAAAATCGGTGCGATACCCAAGTTATGCAAAGATTCCTCCTCGTTCCTCGTCGGAATGACAAGTATGATATACAATAAATTCAAATTTCTGAGCACGCACATCGAGGGGTCTTTGCAGAAAATCGGCACGACAATTAAACCGCTCAATGCCCGGTCTGCGTCATCTCCCATTGGTAAAGCTGGTTTTCGAGCGACCAGCGCGATTTGATAAAGCTGATGATCGCCAGCGCCTCACGCCCATCTATGACACCGGCAAAGCCGGGCATGCCGGTTTGCTCAGCCGTTTGCACGCCGTTGCCGCCCTCAAACATCACCTTATACAAATACATATCACCATGATGCCAAGTATGCCCGCTATCGTCGTGCGGCGGGGCGGGCAAACGCCCATTCGGCAAACGTTTTTTCCAATCAGGCTGGCCTTCTAAATTTGCGCCATGACACGCCGCGCAATATTTGGCATACAGGGCTTCGCCATCGGCCACCAGCGCGGGTTCGAGCGGCGGCAATGACTGCGGCGGGCCATCGTATTGGCCCAAAATGTGCATTTGCGGGCCGGTATTGCGCGGAGGCGAGGCCGGACGCACACCCGCTGTTGAATAGTTGGTCAAGACCAAGGCCAGCAGCAGCCCTATCAATCCAGCCACAAACACTGATTTTCGCATGTGCTTATTTTACAAACGAATGTCGGGCGGATGGTAAATCGCTGAACGCCCTACCGCAGGCTCAGCGTCTATGGATTTCGTAGCGTCGTCGTCCCGACGGCGCTGTTACCCCACTAAAGGTGTTTCATCATGGCACACCCAAAACACTGTGAATACTCACATGGCAAACAGGCGCGGGGACCGTCGAGACGACGGCGCTCCGTAATCGGCTATACTCATCACATGTCTCGTTTACCGCTGCGCAAACCTGTCATCGCCGCCTGCCTCGCCGTTTTTCTGGCCGATATCGTATGGAGTTTGCTCACCCCTACATTTTCGCTGTTTGCCCAAAGTCTGGGCGCTTCGCTCAGCTTCATCGGCACACTGGCAGCGCTGACCGGCCTCACCCAGTTGGTGGCGGCAGTGCCCATCAGCGCCCAAACCGATCGGCTGGGGCGGCGGATGGTGATCTTGATCGGGTTTGTCTTATTCATCATCGCCTGTGCGCTCCACGCCATCAGCACCCAAGTATGGATGCTCGCGCCAGCGCGGGTGATATTTTCGATTGCGACCTTGGCGGTTTTTCCGGTGTGTGGGGTGTTGTTGGCAGATCATACCGACCCACGCGAACGCGGCGCGGCTTTCGGCATGTTGACCTCAAGCATGAGCGCGGGCGCGGCGCTAGGCACATGGTTGGCGGGCGTGTTTGAGGGCGCATTTGGCGCACGCGGCAGCTATGCCATCGCGGCGGGGTTTTCGGTGCTGGGGCTGCTCATCGCGGCCCGCACCTTGTTTGATCTGCCCGGCGCACGCCAGCAAAACGCACCACTCTCGCTGGTCAAACAATTTGCCGCCATGCGCCCGCTGTTATCGCAGCCGCGTTTGTTTTTCGCCTGCATCATCGGCCTGCTTAGCTCGGTCAGCTTTACCGGCATTACAATGGCCTTCTTTCCGTTACACGCCAAGGCCAACGGCATCGGCAATGCGGGCGTTGCCAATATTTTCGCGGTGCGTTCGCTGGGGTCAATGTTTACCCGTTTGCCCATCGGCATCCTCAGCCAGCGCGTATCGCGCCAAGGCTTATTGGCCGTCGCTGCCCTCGCCCTCGCCGCCGTCACCTTGTCCATCGGCATGGCAAGCAGCCTCGAAATGTTTATGCTGCTGCTGGTGATCGAAGGTATTGTGTTTGGAACCGTGCTGACGGTGGGCCAAAGCTACGCCACCGAGGTGGTGACGCCCGAAGAACGCGCTGGCGCGATTGGCCTGTATCAAACCATGTCGAGTTTGGGCGGCATGCTCAGCCCGCTGGTGCTGGGCTGGGTGGCAGAATGGGCCGGTGTGAGCAGCGTTTTCCCCATCGTCAGCGTGTTTGTCGTTGTGTGCGTGGGGCTGGCGGTCATTCGGGTGCGAGCGGCGGCGAAGGCCGAGCAAGAATTGGCATAAAATGCGTAACCTACAATATCATGCCTCAATTTACCCAAGAAATCACCATCAACGCCGCCCCCGAGCAGGTGTGGCAAATCTTGTCCGACATTGCCAATTGGGCGAGTTGGACCCCGACCGTGACCAAAGTCGAGCTATTGGACCCAACGCCCACCAAGGTTGGCTCACGCGCTTATTTGGAACAGCCCAAATTGCGGCCTGCGGTGTGGCAAATTATCGAATGGCGACCGAACGAAAATTTTACGTGGGTATCCCAATCGCCGGGATTACGGGCGGTGGCCGAGCATGTGATTAGCCGCGCAGAGGCTGGCTCAAAGCTCAAGCTGGTCGTGCGCTATGAGGGCGTCATCGGCTGGCTGGTCGGCGCAATGTTTGGCAACATGACCAAGCAATATATCTTGACCGAAGCCACGAGCTTAAAACGCCGTGTAGAAGCAACAAACGGCTGAGCATGTCAGATTAAAAAGACGTATGCCGATTTCACTATACCTTCCCCTATTTAGGTAGGGGGAGGTGTAGTGAAATCGGCGCAAACGTGTTTGCATTTGCGAACGTAATATTGTCAAGTTACTGCCGATTGATAAAAGCCTCAAGCAGAGCGTTAAATTGTTCGGGCTGCTCCCAATTGGTGGCGTGGCCGGCATCGGCAATCACCTGAACCGTACCGCGCCATAAGGTTGGTGCGTTCAGGGCTTGCAGATAGGCCAAACTGACCAGTTGCTCTTGTTCGCCATGCACAATGGCCAATGGCGCAGTCATTTGGGCGACCGCAATCACTTCATCTAAGTAACCCTCTGGGCGGATGCTGGCCGCCAACCCGATACGCGCCCGTCCATCGGTGCGGCGAATATCTTCACGAAAGACAGCCGGAATCTCAGACATATTCGGCTTAAAACAAGCCAGCGAAAAACCATCGGCTTCGGCCTCACTCAGGCTGGGTTGAAACGCCGCTGCCATTGCAGGGTTGGGCAAAAACGCCTGTGCCATGTCAGGGGGGAACGCCAGCGGTGGGGTTCCATAAATCATAAACCCAGCGGCCTGTGGCAATTGCGGCATGGCTTCGATCACGATATGCCCGCCAAGGCTCCAACCCACAAACACGGCTTGCTCCAACCCCAATTGTTTTGCCGCAGCAACCACCACCTCGGCGTAGCCGGGCAACGTATAGCTTGTTGCGGGGTCAATCGCATCCGAAGATTCGCCGTGTCCGGGCAAATCAATGGCGACAAGGCGATATTGATTGCCCAAGTTGCCCTCAAGTTGCGGTTGAAAAACACGCGAAGAGGCTGAATTGCCATGAACGAGTAATACTGCTGGGCCAGTGCCAGCGCTTTCACGATAAGCGATATTAAGCGAGTTAATTTGGATTGTTTTTGTAGACATCGTTACACCCATGCAACTATTTTATATCCAAAAAAGTTAGGCCATTCAGCGAAAATAAATGAGCGATTGAAAACCTTAGGCGCATCTCCCGATAAGTTCAAAATTCAAAGTGTCATCCCGAAACCCTTCAACAGGCTCAGGGTAAACTGTGAGGGATCCCCATTGCCTAAACCAATCTAATAGGCAAACAAAATAGATCTTGCATATTTACCTGCCAATTTTAGATGTTTAAAAGCCAAAACATTTGCGAGCCGCGCCCGCACGGGGATCAATCCCCGCGCTACATAGCAACGCCCGTTACACGGGCTAATTTTGCAGCCCACGCAGTGGG
>JAHBAL020000300.1 GCA_018500105.2 Anaerolineae bacterium | reverse complement strand
GGTCAGCGCATTTTGGTCACTTCGTTCGGCAGCGGCGCGGGCAGCGATTCGTTTTGTTTGCGTGTGTTGCGCACGCCCAATCACAACGGCGCGGTCAAAACCCGCGACTATGTCACCCGTCGCAAAGCCATTGATTACGCCCAATACACCCGCCTGAAAGGCTACTACAAATTGAATTGAAAATTTAAAATGGAAAATTAAAAATTGACCCGTTGATTAAATTTTACATTTTACATTTTGCATTTTTAATTTTAAATTTCCTATGAGAGATGTTTCTATTATTGGCATTGGACAAACCGTTGTCGGCGAGCATTGGGATAAGAGCTTGCGCGAGCTAGGCTATTACGCCTTGGCCTCGGCGATGAAAGACGCCAAACTAGAGCGCATTGACGCGCTGTATGTCGGCAATGCGCATTCGGGCGCATTGTCGAACCAAGAAAATGTCGGGGCCATGATCGCCGATTTCGCCGGGCTGCGCGGGGTCGAGGCGCTCAAAATTGAGGCCGCAGGCGCAAGCGCCGCCGCCGCCATGCGCATGGGCTATATCGCCGTTGCGGGCGGGCTATGCGATTTTGTGGCTTGTGTTGGTGTGGAAAAGATGACCGACCAACAGCCCAGCACGCAAGAAATGGCGCTGGCAATGGCGGGCGATGGCGATTATGAGGCCATGCAAGGGCTGACAACGGTCAGCCTCAATGCCTTGCTCATGCGCCGCTATATGCACGAACATGGCTACGGCAAAGGCGATTTTGCCCATTTTGCTGTCAATGCCCACGCTAACGCGGTGAATAACCCGTTTGCCATGTATCGCATGAATATTTCGCCCAAGCAATTTGCCGAGGCGAAGCCGCTGTCTGACCCGATCAGTATGTTCGATTCGTCGCCCGTTGCCGATGGCGCGGCCTGTGTCATCCTAGCGCCTAGCGCGTTGGCAAAGGAATTTACCGACCGACCGGTGCGGGTGCGGGCCAGCGCTGTCGCCACCGACACCATCGGGTTGCATGACCGCCGTGACTTATTGGCGCTGGATGCCGCCGCGTGGAGCGCCCAAAAAGCCTACGCCAGTGCAGGCATCGGCCCCGATGACATTGACCTGTTTGAATTGCATGATGGCTTCACCATCATGTCGGCCTTGTCGCTCGAAGCCGCCGGATTTGCGGCGCGCGGGCGCGGGGTCGGGTTGGCGCTGGATGGCGAAATTCGCCTCGGTGGGCGTATCCCCATCACCACAATGGGCGGCATGAAAGCACGAGGCAACCCGGCTGGCGCCAGCGGGTTGTATCAAATCGTCGAGGCCGCGCTGCAATTGCGCGGCGAAGCAGGCGCAAACCAAGTTGCCAACGCGCGTTTGGCAATGACCCAAAACATTGGTGGCAGTGGCGCCACCGTCATTACCAGTATTTTAGAAGGAGAAACATGGAAGTAGCACGATTTTGGAGAACCAACAAACAACGATATCAACTCGTCGGCGAGGAATGCCCGCATTGCCAAGCCAAGATTTTCCCGCCGCGCGATGTCTGCCCAAGCTGCGAGAAAGAGGCAAAAGTGCCGTATGTGTTCAGCGGCAAAGGCGAGGTCTTCTCATTTAGCACCTTGCATCAAGCCCCGGCTGGCTTCGAGCGCTATGCGCCCTACACCGTCGCCTTGGTCAAATTGAGCGAAGGCCCGATGGTGACGGCCCAACTGACCGACGTGGACGCTGGCGATGTCAAGATCGGCATGCCGGTCGAAATGGTCACCCGCGTGCTGCGCGAAGACGGCGAACGCGGCATGTTGGTCTACGGCTACAAGTTTCGGCCCTCCAATTAAGAGGAATGAGTGAATGGGTGAATGAATGAATGAGTGAGTGAATGCGCTCACTCATTCATTCATTCACTCATTTACTCATTTAAGAGGAATGTGTGAATGAGCGCATGAGTGATTGCATTCAGTCATTCACCCATTCACCCATTCGCTCATTTCCCTATGAACATCTCGTTCGCCAACAAAACCGCCATCGTCACGGGGGCTGCGCACGGGTTTGGGCGAGCGATTGCGCTGGCCTTCGCCGAGCGCGGGGCGACTGTGGTGGCGTGCGACATCATTGCCGATGAAGTCGCCGAGACCGCCGAGCAATGCTGCCGACTTGGGCAAGCCAGCGGCGGGCGCGGCATCGCCAAAGTGGTGGATGTGGGCGATCAGGCAGCGGTGCAGAACATGGTCAATGCGGTATTGGCCGAGCGCGACACGATTGATATTTTGGTCAACAACGCTGGTGGTGTGCTCGGCCAAGTGGGCCGCCCCATCGAGCAAATTAGCCCGCGTGACTGGCAAGCTATTTTCGATGTGAACGTGAGCGGCGCATTTTATTGCGCCCAAGCCGTCGCGCCCAGCATGAAAACCGCCTGTGCTGGCCGCATTATCAACATTTCGAGTGGGGCCGGATTGGGCATCAGCCTGACCGGCATCCAAGCCTATGCCTCAGCCAAAGCCGCTCAAATTGGCCTCACCCGCCAATTGGCGCACGAGCTTGGGCCTTGGGGCATCACCGTCAACAACATTGCGCCCGGTTTTGTGCGCTCCAACCCCGCCACCGAGCGCCAATGGCAATCGTATGGCGAGGACGGACAGCGCCAACTGATCGAAAACATTGCACTCAAGCGCCTCGGCTCGCCCGCCGATATCGCGCATGGCGTGCTATTCTTCGCCTCCGACTATGCCGCGTGGATTAGCGGGCAAGTGATTTCGATTGACGGCGGCAAATAAAATAGGCAGCATGATTTACGCTGCTCTACTTGTTTTTCACAATCTCACCCGCTGGCTGGTTTTGGGGATTGGGCTATGGGCCACCGTCAGGCTGTGGCAAGGTCATCGTAGCGGGCGAGCGTGGCAACCCGCCGACCGCACTTGGCTGCGCGTCTTTGCATGGGCCATCAGCCTCCAATGTATTTTGGGCTTTGGCATGTATTTGCTGCCCAATACGTTTATCAGTGCGACTTTGAGCAATGTCGAATTTGGCGTGATTATGAAAAACAGCATTTTGCGCTTCTTTGTGCTCGAGCATCCGCTGCAAATGTTCATCGCCATCGGTATTTCGCATTGGTGCAATTGGTATCTCAAACGGGTTCAGCCTGATGCGCTGCGCTTCAAACGCGGTGCATGGATCATGACGCTGACTATGCTCATCATCCTAACCGGCATCCCTTGGCCGTTTTTATACTTGGCGCGACCCTGGCTGCGGCTGCCAGTCTTTTAAAGCCGCCTATCGTAGCGCCTTTTCCCCGTAGCGCCGTCGTCCCGACGGCCCTGTCACGCTGCAACCGTCGTTTCATCATGGCGCATCAAAACCACTGCGAGTATTTACATCCCAAACGGGCGCGAAGCCGTCGAGACGACGGCGCTACCGAATGCCCAGTGCCGTATCCACAAAGACACGGTGCGATTGACGCACGATGCGCTCGGTGGCTGGCGCTAACCCCCAGTCGCCGATTTTGTTGCACGGGCGCAGTGCCGCCACCAAATCCCAATAGGGCAAGGCCGCAAGGTCAAGCTGCGGATTGGCGGCACAATAAGTGGCGGTGAAAAGTTGCATTGCCGCCTCGCCAAACGCCCACAACACTTCGAGCCGACTATTTGCCAAATCGGCCAACGGGTCGCCAAAAGCCGCGTCTTCCCAGTCAATCACGCTGATCAGTTGGCCGTCATGCCACAACACATTGCCGGGCCAATAGTCGCCGTGCAAAATGGCATTGGCATTTGGCTGCGGCCAAGGCCAGGGGGCCCACAACGCCGCCCGAATGCGGTCTTGGCTGAGCGAAAAATCGGGCGCGTCAGGCGGTGTATGCAGCT
>JAHBAL020000277.1 GCA_018500105.2 Anaerolineae bacterium | reverse complement strand
AGATGTGTATAAGAGACAGTATTTAAGGGAGGTCAAGATTGAACCTCGCAATATAGAGATGCTTATTTTACTCAATCAATCTGAATATTGGTTGGCTCAAGATGATAGGGGAAGCATAAAATCGTCATTTTGCCTGACATCTGTCATGTCGAGCGAAGCGAGAAATCTTTGCGTAAATTGAGGCTAAAAGCATATGTTATGCAAAGATTTCTCGCTTCGCTCGAAATGACGGTTCCGCGATCATTTTGACCCTTATACCAACCGCATGCTCAAGATGGATTTTGGTTTCATATATTTTGCGCGTCATTCCGACGAGGAACGAGGAGGAATCTTTGCGTAAACTTAATCATCGTGCCGATTTTCCGCATAGACCCCTCGCTGCGCATCGGGGTGACGTGGCAATTTATGCAACTTGATTTATTCCAGCTTGATTAAGCGGTTGGTATTACAGATTTCGGCCAAAAGTTGTTGTAAGAAACACTGTCTTAGAGAAATCGGCGTTTTTTATCACCCACGCCGCGCCACACCACTCGTGATGGCAGCCTCGGCGGTGGCGGCGGCGACGGCCTCGACCCCCCGCGCATCGAACATGCTGGGGATGATGTATTCGCCGTGCAACTCATCTGGCGCGACAAGGTTGGCGATGGCTTCGGCGGCGGCCAATTTCATCGTTTCGTTGATGTCGGTGGCTTGCACCGCCAACGCCCCGCGAAAAACACCCGGAAACGCCAGCGAGTTGTTAATTTGGTTGGGGTAATCGCTGCGGCCTGTGGCGACGATACGAGCGATGCCCGCCACCATTTCGGGGCGCACCTCTGGGGTGGGGTTTGCCAGTGCAAATAAGATCGGGTCAACCGCCATCGTCTTAACATGCTCCGCCGTCAACAAATTGGGGGCCGATACGCCGATAAAGACATCGGCCCCGCGCAACACGTCATATAGGCTGCCGCTGTCGCGGTCTGGGTTGCTTATTTCGGCCAAGGCGGCATGATGCGGCAACATATCTGGCGTTTTGCCAGAGCAAAGAGCGCCTTGTTTGTCGCAGGCCACCAAGCGCTTGACGCCCACCGCCAACAAAATTTTGCAAATCGCCATGCCCGCCGACCCGATGCCATTGACCACCACTTTGACCTTGTGCATGGGTTTGTTGACCACCTTGAGCGCATTTTTCAGCGCCGCCAAGACCACAATCGCCGTGCCATGTTGGTCGTCGTGCATGACCGGAATGTTGAGTGTTTGGCGCAGGCGATCTTCAATCTCGTAACAGCGCGGGGCGGCGATGTCTTCGAGGTTGATCGCCCCGAATACCGGCGCGATCATTTGCACGGCCCGCACAATTTCGTCACTGTCTTGCGTGTTTAAACAGATCGGGAATGCGTCGAGGTCGGCGAAGCTTTTGAACAACATACACTTGCCTTCCATCACAGGTTGCGCGGCGGCGGGGCCAATATTGCCCAAACCCAACACCGCCGAGCCATCGGTGACGACGGCGACGGTGTGGCGTTTGATGGTGAGCGCCCATTGCTTAGCGGGGTCGTCTTTGATGGCGAGGCATACCCGCGCCACGCCCGGCGTATAAACCATGCTGAGATCGTCGCGGGTTTTCACTGGGTAGCGGTTGTTAATTTGAATTTTGCCGCCCAAGTGCATGAGAAAAGTGCGGTCAGAGACATTGACGACGCGCACGCCATCGAGCGCCCGCAAACGGGCCACAATGGCCTCGCCGTGCGTTTCGTCGCGGGCCGCGACAGTGATATCGCGCATCATTTTGCCGCTGCTGGCGTTGGCGATGTCAATGGCGCCGATGTCGCCGCCTTCTTGCCCAATGGTGCTGGTAATTAACCCCAACATGCCGGGGCGGTTGATAGTTTCGGTGCGAATGGTGAGGCTATAACTCGCACTCGGTTTGATGGTGTTTGACATTGTGTTACTCATTGCAGGTGGTTCTTAATTTGTTCGACGAATAGAATGTAAAAAAGAAGGCGAATTATCCGTCAGGTTAAATCTGCCATTGCTAAACGATGGCGTATTGGCATGGACATGACCGGTCTATACCAATTAGGGACGCTTAAAATTGATGATATACTTTATTCTGTTCGATGCCACATCAACTACAACGTGAATCTGCCAACCCGCTTTATGAGCAACTTAAAATCTCGTTGCGGCGGGCGATTGCCAATGGCTCATACATGCCGCACAGCCGCATTCCGTCTGAGCGCGAGCTATGCAGCAATTACCACGTTAGCCGCATGACCGCCCGCCAAGCGGTGATGGACCTTGTGCGCGAAGGGATGCTGTATACGCGCGTTGGGAAGGGCACATTTGTCGCCGATGCCAAAATTGAGCAGCCGCTGCGTGTGTTGACCGGCTTTAGCCAAGACACCGAAGCACGGGCCGGACAGCCCCGTAGCCAAGTATTGAAAGCTGAGGTGGGCACAAGCACCCCGGCAGTGGCGGCGGCGCTCAAGCTGAGTGCGCGTGACCGCGTGATTTTGCTCAAGCGGGTGCGTTATTCTGATGGCGTGGCCTTGGCGATCGAAGCGGCGCATATTCCATTTGCGCTTTGCCCCAAGTTGCTCGACCACGATTTTTCGCGTGAGTCGTTGTATCAGGTCATGTCGCAAACCTTTGGCTTGCAGCCCACTCGCGCCGAGCAATCGCTAGAGGCCAATCTTGCCAACGACGACGAATTACTTCATTTACAATTAATTGCACCGGCTGCGGTATTACGTATTCAGCGCATTACTTATCGGCAAGATGGTTTGCCGATTGAATTTGTGCTGTCTACCTATCGCGGTGACCGTTATAAGTTCAGTACTGTGTTGCAATCGAGTTAGATGGCAATGCAGTTAAGAAAACAAACCTAAATAAAGGAGAAGTGAAATGAAACAAACCTTGACCCGCCGCAAATTTATAACACTTGCGGCCACTGGGGCCGCTGCCGCCGCTTTGGCTGCTTGCGCCGCCCCGCCTACCCCGACC
>JAHBAL020000124.1 GCA_018500105.2 Anaerolineae bacterium | reverse complement strand
CTAAGTTTACAGCCCACGCAGTGGGCGTTGTTATGTAGCGCGGGGATTGATCCCCGTGCGGGCGCGACACATCATATTTTATGACTTGCCCCCAGATTTTAATTTAACCATTTATTTTTCCCGAATAGCCTGAACTCTCAACCCTCAACTCTCAACTTTAAAATAGAGTTATGCAAGATTCAAAACAACGTTTTTCAAACCGCGTCGCCGACTATGTGAAATATCGCCCGCATTACCCGCTGGTGGTGGCAGATTATTTGCGGGAGCAATATGCTTTGACGGTCAACGACGTGATCGCCGACATCGGCTCTGGCACAGGCATTCTCAGCCAATTATTGCTTGCCCAAGGCAATACGGTCATTGGGGTGGAGCCAAACCGCGAGATGCGTGAGGCCGCCGAACTATTGCTCGCCGATTACCCGTGTTTTCGTAGCCACGACGGCAGCGCCGAGGCCACCGTCTTGCCCGATGCAAGTGTGGATTGGGTGACGGCGGGACAGGCGTTTCATTGGTTTGATGTGCCGCGTGCCCGCGCCGAATTTGCCCGCATATTGAAGCCAAACGGCTGGGTGATGTTAGTGTGGAATGATCGCCGCACCGCCACCACCCCATTTTTACGCGCCTATGACCAATTGCTGATGACGCACACCAGCGAATATGCCCAAGCCACGCACAAGAATCATGACGAAGCCGAGATTTTGTCGTTTTTTGCGCCCCACACAGCACGGCTGACGGTCTTTGAAAATGTGCAGCACTTCGATTTTGACGGGCTTAAGGGCCGCTTATTGTCATCGTCATACACGCCTGCACCGGGCCATCCGCTGCATCAGCCGCTCCTCGACGCCTTGCGGCAGATTTTTGACGCGCATCAGTGCGATGGTTTTGTCAATTTTGAATATGACACGAAGGTTTATGTGGGGAAATTGTGATTTTTTTTGTGATTTTAAGAGGTTATCATGGAAAATATGCTAAAAAACAAACGAGTTCTCATCACCCAATCGGCAGATTTTATGGGGCCGGTGCTGTGCGAAGTCTTTGCCGAGCAAGGCGCGGAGGTGATTGCCAACGCTGAGGGATTGACCGCCCCCGATGCGGCGGCACGAATTGTGCGGGCAGCGGGGGAAATTGATGTGTTGGTTGCTAATTTGGCACTCAAAGCCCCTTCGACACCGGCAGTCAATGTGACCGATGCTGAGTGGTGCGAGGTTTTCGCAGCACTGGTTGACCCATTGCCGCGTTTGCTGCGAGCGGCTGCCCCAGCCATGATCTCACGTCGGGCCGGCAAAATCCTCGTTATCGGCAGCGCCTCTGCATTGCGCGGCATGAAAAGAGCTTCGACCTATAGCGCGGCGCGAGGTGCTCAGTTGGCGTATGTGCAAGCGGTGGGGGTTGAGTTGGCTGCGCACAATATTCAAGTCAACGCGATTGCGCAGAACTTTGTCGAAAACCCGATGTATTTCCCGCCCGAAGTTCAGGCCAACCCACGTTTTCAAGAACGCCTCATTCGTGAAGTGCCGCTCGGGCGTTTGGTCGCAGCGCGTGAAGATGCGCTTTTTGCGGCCTATTTGTGTAGCGATGCGGCCAATTGTTTTGTCGGGCAAGTTTTCCCCGTGTGTGGTGGCTGGGTGGCGCGGTGATGCACTAACGCACTAGTCCATTTCCCTGAACTGTATGCCGACAGCACTGGTGCGTCCATCCGTATTTTGTTGGACCCAATAAATACGTCTTTATTACGAGTATTGCAAAATTTAAATCACCTACAATATTTTTTGTCGTTATGTGCGCAGCAATGACAGTAGCGGCAAATGGGTATTTGAGTGTTGTTGTCGTAATAAAACGTATATGTTTCAGGAAAATCATATCTATTACATGGCCCGCCGGTTGGCGATGCACAATCGCCAACCGGCTTGGCTTTTTCAGCTAGGGATTGACTTCGTCTCGTTGCTGTGCCTTGTGTCGTTGTTGGCGCGTGTGTCGTTGGTTGGCATCGCGCCGCCATTGGCCGCCGACGCGCACGCGGGTGCAGTGTTTTTGCTGGCCTTGCTGCTTTATGGCGTATCGCTCGATGTCGTAGCGACGTTGGGCGTGGCGGCATTTATGCTGGTGGCGCGGGCGTTGTTGGGGCCGAGTTATGGTCAAGCCCAACTTGGCCCGGCGCTGGGTTTGTGGCTTCCATTGTTGCTGCTCATTGGCCTCAATTTGCCGGCGCTGATCCGCGCCATGCGTGTGCCATTTTCCAGCGATGGGTGGCTGCTGCGGCTGTTGAAGGCGTTGCACAATGTGGCGTTGGGCAGCATTTATAGCGTGGCGCTGTTGCTGTTGAATGGCGGTTATCGCCCCGAATTGAAGGCCAAATTGCAGGCCGAGGCGCGGCGGCAGCGTTTTCGGCGTGAGCGGCTGCATTGGCGCAATTGGGGCCACACCGCCGAATGCCGCCCGCAAGTTGCTTTTTTGCCAGAAACACTGGCCGACCTGACCGAAATTATGACCGAGGCCCGCGCCAGCCAGCGTCGGGTGCGGGTGGTGGCAACAGGGCATTCGTGGCCCGCACTGTCGGTCACCAACGATATTTTGGTCATTACGCATCGGCTCGACAAGGTGACGGTGGACCTGCGCGACCCGCAGCGCCCGTTGCTCATTGCCGAGGCCGGTGCGACCAACCAGCAAATGAATGCCGTTTTGGCTCAACACGGGCTGACCTTGCCGTTTAATGTGGTGCTCGAAAGCGTGCGGATTGGCGGTTTAGTGGCAACGGGCAGTCATGGATCGGGCTGGGACATGCCCACGTTGTCGGATTTGGTTGAGGCGATTGAGATTGTGAACGCGGCGGGCGAGTTGATCTGTTATCGCGCCGAAACACATGGGCCGCAGGTGATGAACGCCGTGCGCGTCAGTTTGGGTCTGTTTGGCCTCATTTATCGTGTGCATTTGCGGGTGCAGCCCAATTATCGCGTGCATCAATGCGATGTGCGGCTGCCGCTGGCGGTGATGCGCCAACAAATTGCCGCGCTTGTGCCAACGCACGAGGCGCTCGATTTGTATTATTGGCCGTATCAAGAGGTGGTGACGGTGCGGATGTGGGATCGCACAGATGCGCCGTCGAATGCGGCTCCGACGCGCAACACATGGCAACGCCGCCTCAGTCATTCGGCGTTTGCGGTTTTTCATGCGTGGGAACACGTCATCATGCGCACTTGGCCCAAGACCGTGCCGGCGATTGCTGCATTTAACTATCGCTGGTTTCCGCATCACAACCGCGTTACCGATGTGGTCGAGGCGGTGCATTGGCGCGATGCCATCGAAATGCTGCGCGTGTCGTGTGTCGAATTTGCCTTTCAGCTCGACGCCGATCTCGCCACTTTTCAGCAAGCGTGGCAAGATGCGCTCGATGTCATTGACGATTTTGCCGCGCAAGGGCGTTATCCATTTAATATGACGCTGAATGCGCGGTTTATCAAATCCAGCGATTGCTTGCTCGCTCCAGCGCTGGGGCCGGGGCACGTGTGCTATATCGAAATTCTCAGCAGCGCCGAGACCCCGCACTGGCAAGAATTTGCTTCGGCCATCGCCTTGCGCTGGATGAAATTGCCGGGGGCACGCCCGCATTGGGCCAAAGAATGGGAGTTTATCCCCGGTATCGAGGCGTTTATTGGCCGCGCTTATGCGGTGCAACTCAAACAATTTCACACTATTCTCGAAGCGTTGGGGGTTGACCCTGAGCGCCGCTTCTCAAATGCTTTGCTCGACCGCGTGATTTTTGGCCATGCAGCGGTTGCGCCCGCACAAACGCGACCGTCTGATGTAGCCGTTGCCCAAGCTGTTCCCTTTTCTTTAGAGTCAATATGAAACCGGTCACGGGCGACAGAAATCGGGTTTTTGAAAGAAACCCGATTTCTAACGGCGCGTGGCTATTTTCACTTTAGATGGCAAAATGACACTTTCCTATCAAAATCATTACCATTGGCAAAATCATGGCAAAAATCTGTCTAGCGTCGCCGATCGCTATTACGAGCCGACCTCGGCGGCAGAAATTCAGCACATTGTGCAAACGGCGCGGCAACAAGGTCGCAAAGTGCGTGTGGTGGGCGATAGCCATTCGTGGAGTCCACTCGCGGTGACGAGTGACATCCTTATTTGCACCAAACGCTTCAACAAAATCCTCGACATCAGCACCGACCCGCCGCGCATCACCGTCGAACCCGGCGTGACGGTGGGCGACACCCTACGCGCATTTATGCAACATGGGGTGTGTTTGCCGATGAATGTTGACTTGCCTACGCTCACCATCGGCGGCGCGGTGTCGGTGGGGGCCAATGGCTTTTCGAAAAGGTGGGGCACGTATTCCGAATTTGTCGAAGAAGTGGAACTGGTAGACGGCACGGGCGAAATTCGCCAGATTCACCGCGAGCGCGACGGCGATGTGTGGCGGGCGGTGGCGTGCAGTTTAGGGCTGTTTGGCATTTTTACCAAAATCACCTTGGCATTGCAGCCGACGTTCAACGTGCGGGTGGTTAATCGCAAAATCGAGATGCGGCAGGCGCTGGACGATGCTGCAACCGTGTTTGCACAGCACGATTATGCGCAATACTTTTGGTTTCCGTTCAACCGCGAGGTGACGCTGCAAACTTCGGATGTGACCGACGCGCCAGCAACTTGGACAAAGGGCAAACAGCGCCGCAAAGACCTCAACGGCTGGTTCGAGACGGTCGCCACGCATGTGGTGAAGCCGCTCTTGCTGGGGTTTCCGCGCATTACGCCGCTGTTTGCGCGTTTTGCCAGCGACAGCATGAAGGCGGGTGTGGAGGTGATGGACCAGTCGGAGAATATGTTGCTGGGCGAATGGATCAACGACATGGTTCCGAGTTTGAACGCCTCGGTCAGTTTTTCGCCGGGCGACGATTGTGCGCCGTTGCGCACGGCGTGGTTCGACGCGGTGGATTTGGTTGAGGCCAACGCCAAGGCGGGCAAATATCCGGCCAATTTGGCGATGAACACCCGTTTGTTTGGCAAAAATACGGCCTTGCTGCATTGCATCGCGGGCGATGCCAACGACGTTACGTGCAATATTCAAATCACCTCCTTTAATAATCCGCATTGGGACACCTTTAAGAATGACCTGATGGCGCGGTGGCTGGCGTTGCCCGGCTCGCGCCCGCATTGGGCCAAGCAATACCAAGACCTGCCCGACATCGCCGGTCGGCTGCGGGCCGTGTATGGCGACAACCTCAGCACCTTCTTGCGCCTTCGCCAGCAGCATCACTTTGACCCCGACAATATTTTTGTCAATCCGTTTTTGGCGGGTCTGTTTTTTAATGAGCCGTATGTATGATCTATTCACCTCATGAATAGTTTTGAGTAAAAGCTTAGGCGTCTGACTTGAAACAATTAATCCAAAAATCGGTTTTTGGGTTAATTTAATTGTGTCTTGCGCATCATGTGATTAATAAAAAAAGGGGAAATTTGGGACAGCATTGCCCAAGCAGATTTTTCTGATTTTTTTATTAATTGCCATGATAGGTTTTTGTTTTAAAAATAAATCAGAAATCACTTTTTGACTTTTATTGTTCCAAATACCATGCCTAAGCTTTTACAGTTTTGATTCAACGCTTGATTATTGTCAACGGTGGATTACCCCAATACTGTAAGAGAACACGCAACACCATCCCGCGCAGGTATTGACCGGGGCGCGATAACCCAAAGCCTAGGGTTACACCCTACCCCTCCAAATTCAACCACCCCACCTCATCCGCCGAGAGCGACACGCCGAGCGCCTCGAACGAGGTGCGGGTTTCGCTCAGTTGGCGCGGGCCGATGAGGGCGAAGGTGGGGAAGGGCTGATGCAGCACATAGGCGAGGGCAATGGCGATGGTCGGCACGCCATAAGCGATGGCCAATTCACGCGCACGGCGCAGCCGCTCGAAATTGTCATCGCTATACCAGCACCGCGCCATTTCAGGGTCGCCGTTAAAACTGGGCGATACGCGGTCTAAAAAGAAGCCCCGCGCTTGGCTCGACCAAGGCAGCAGCGGCAATCGCCGCTCGCTTAGCCACGCCCGCCACGCTGGCTCGCTGGCCGAGCGGCAGCCCGCCCAAGGCGGCTCGACCATCCGCGCAAGGCTAAAATTGTTGCTGATGGCGCTAAAGCTGTTTCGCCCGTGCTGTTTGGCATAGGCATCGGCGGCCTGTAGCCGCTCCAAGCTCCAATTCGACAGGCCGAAAATGCGGAATTGCCCCGCCGCCTGATGCTGATTGAGCACATCCACAAACTCGCCGACCGGCACATCTGGGTTGTCGCGGTGCATCATATAAATATCGAGGTGGTCTGTGCCGAGCCGGTCGAGGCTGATCGCCAACTGCTGGCTCAGGTCTTTGGGTGTGCAAAACGGCGTATGTGCGCCCTTGCCCAAAATCACTACCTCGTCGCGCACGTTGCGCAATCGCAACCATTGCCCCAGCACCCGCTCACATTGTCCGCTCATATAAATATGCGCGGTGTCGAAGACATTGCCGCCGCGCTCGACAAAATCGTCGAACATGATGGCGGCATGGGGCAAACTGCGCTGATTGTCCACCCCCATCACCAACCGCGACAGGGCCTTGTCTAGCCCGGCGATCTTGCCATGCGCCAGCGCGGGTGTGCCATCGGCCTTGGCCAATGCGCCGCGCATCGGGCGCAAGGCGCGTTTGGTCACGGTCAATTGCATGTCGGGCGCGTCGGCTTTTTCGCTGTCATAGGTCAGCCCAATTTGCTCACGCCACACATCCAGCGCCTTGGCATTGCCGAGCGAGTCGTCCCACGACATGGACGGATGTTGCCGCGCCGCAATGGCTTGCACGGTCGCGTCGGCCTCGATGACATACAGCCCTGCCGGTGGCTGAATGGTGATCATTTGCGGCTCGGCTCCATCGCGGTGCAGGGTGATGTGGGTGCTTTGCCCATCAATGCCCGGCCCATACGGCATGGTCACGTCAATCCAGCCGCTGCTGCCATGCACGCGCACCGATTTGCCTTGCGCGACTTGGGTGGCACAGGCCACCTGCGCCACAATGCCGCTGGCAAATTTCAGCGTGGCGGCGGCGCAATCGTCGGTGCGGGTGATGGGGTTGAGTGTGCCCGATCCGCGTATCTCAATTGGCTCGTCAAACGCTTGGCCGATAGCCGCCCCAGCCAACATTCGGCAATACGACATGACATAGCAGCCGACATCTAAAATGCTGCCGCCGCCCAGTTCGTTGGCATACAGCCGGTGCGATGGGTCGAAGGGGCGGCTAAAGCCATGCACGACCGAGATGTATTTCACCGTGCCGATGCTGCCGTCTTTGATCAAGGCCAGCACTCGCTCGGTTTGCGGGTGGAAACGGTAGGCGAATGCCTCGACCATGCACACGTCATGCTTGCGGCAGGCTTCGATCACGGCCATCGCCTCGGCGTGGTTGAGCGTGAGCGGCTTTTCCAGCAGCATATGCTTGCCCGCTTCGGCGGCCTTAATCGCCCATTCGGCGTGCATCGGGTGGGGCGGGGCGATATACACGACCTCGACTTCGGGGTCGTCGAGCAGGGCTTGGTAATTGGCGTAGCATTTTGGCACACCAAACTCGCGCCCAAAGGCATCGGCATCGGCTTGGGTGCGGCTGGCAACCGCGTATAGGCTGCCCAATTGGGATTGTTTGATGGCCTTGGCGAAGGTGCGGGCGATTAGGCCGGTAGAGAGGATGCCCCATTTTTTTGTCATATTGTTTTCTTGAGCACGGCATTTTGTAGGAGCACGGCATGTCGTGCCCCTACAAAACCGCGAAAGCGGTATTTTTACCCTGTAACGTCTAGTATAAAATATCATCAGAATGGCAAGCGCATCTCATACCCCAAAAATCAAAGTCATGGTCGTGGATGACCATCGTATTTTTCGTGATGGCCTACGCATGATTTTTGCGACCGCGCCCGATATTGACTTGGTGTGCGAGGCCAGCGATGCCGAAACGGCGCTCATTCAAGCGGCTGGCTGCCAACCCGATATTATTTTGATGGATATTCAACTGCCGGGCATCAACGGCATTGAGGCGACGCGGCGGCTGGTCAAGCAAATGCCCGGTATCAAGATCATCATTTTGTCTATGTTTGAGGAGACCGGCTCACTTATTTCGGCCATTCGAGCCGGTGCGCGGGGCTATATTTTGAAGGATGCGGGCGAAGACCAAGTTTTTCGCTCGATCCGCGGCGTGTATAACGGCGAGGTGTTGTTTGGCCCGCAAATGGCCGACAAACTGCTGCACCTGATGTCGGATATTGACATGGCCGCGCCGGTGGCGCTCTTTCCGGGCCTCACCGACCGCGAGCGCGAGCTAATGATATTGATGGTGCAAGGGCTGTCTACCGAGGCCATCGCCAGCCAAACCGGCCTCACGGTCAAGACCGTGCGCAATCACGTCTCGAACATGCTCAACAAAGTTGGCGTTCCCAGCCGCAACGATCTCATTGCGCGTGCAAAGGCGGCGGGAATTAAGTGAGGGGGCGGGTTGCGGGTTGCAGAGTTGCAAAGTTGCAGGTTGCAGGTTGCAGGTTGCAGGGT